>CAZKEW010000017.1:0-19580 GCA_964551885.1 uncultured Eubacteriales bacterium | reverse complement strand
AATATCCTCCGAATATCAGGGTGTCCCTTTGGGGAACGTCCCCCAGCTAAAGCTAGATGATTTCGAGATAGTCTTTGTCGGGGAGCTTTGGGAATGGAGCATGTGGCTCTTGCTGGTACCAGAAGCCAACGGAAGAGATGTCATCTTGAAGAGGGAGATATCTTCCGCCGGAACGCCAGCCCAGAGCCTGGATCGTTATCTTGAGGTCTTTTTCGAACCGGACAGGATCCATAATGTGCCAGCGATAGAGGCCGAAGCGCTGCTGCGAATCGTAGAGGCCGTCCGGCCGGATGACCTGGGCCAGTCCGCTGTAGGGTGTCGTGAACTCCGTGTAGCGGCCCTTTCCGTCCGGGCCCTTGGTGTCGAAGTTGTAAGAGCCACAGAAGTAATCTTCTGTGCCGGTGCCGCAGATTGTCGGGAAATCTTTGTCGCCGTTGATGTAGAATTTAATTTCGCCCTCGCCCCACCAGCTGTTGTTGTTCACACCCCAGGCTATGTATGTGCCGATGTAGTGGCCCCAGCCTTTGACGCCGTCGAGGATGGTATAGACGCTTTTATAAGGCAGCGGATTAACGCGACGGAACTGAGCGTGAAAATAGGCGGCGTCCTCGGGTATGTTGGTCAGCGTGTAATTGATCTGGTAGTACACCGTGAAGTTGTCGTCAGCCAGGTTTTCGAGCGTGATCTTGAAGGATTTGCGGAAGGGCATCTGCCAGTAGCAATTCAAGGCGCTGCCGGGATTGACGCAGACGGGCAGGGAGGAAATCTGGGCGTATCGCCCCCAGCCGCAGGCGAAGAAATCGCCGACGGGGCATTCGACTGAAGGCTCGGTTTCACCGTCCCAGTAGAACCGGATGATGGCGAAGCGCCAGTTGCCCGCAGGAGTCAGCCAGATCTGCTGAATGGCGCCCGAGCCCTGCACGTTGGCCATTACGAACGTCTCTTTGGGCTTGATGACCACGTACGGCGAAACCTTCCAGCCCTGGCCGAGGTCGCGGGCTGCTTTGAGGGCGGGTCCATCGGTGGACATGCCTGCTTTGCCTTTCTCGCCGGTAAAATTTTCCGGGCTGATCGAACGTGTTTGAGCATGCGACAGACGGTACAAGTTGCCGAGGTTGAGATAAAGCCCGTCAAAGACTTTTTCTTCTTCGGCATAAATAAAGAGCGCGCCGAGAAGAAGGATAAAACAGACCTTTAGCAATATTTTTTTCATTTTGCCTCCTCAGAGGATGCTCCCCAAAAAAATTTGATTAACCACCCACGGGATTTATATTTTTTTGACATCCTCCTGTCAAGCCCGACGGCATTATTTTGGGGGACGGTTCTCCTCGAGAACCGTCCCCAAAAAGATCGCGGTGGCTTGATTTAATGCGATATAAAGAAATAATACCTGCCTGCAATCCAACTCTGAGATTTGGCCTTCATTCTGATGAAGGACGAAGTCAAAATCGGAGTTTATCTCGGCCTGGATATCGGTTCCACCAGCACAAAGTTAGTCCTTGCTCAAGAGGAAAGAGTGCTCCTCGGACTCTACACGTATACCCAATCGGCACCCGTCCAAGCTGTCCAGGAAGCTATTCCAAACCATCTCCAACCTGGAAGAACGATACCGTGTGCATTTCGCGTGGATCGCTACGGGAACGACGGGCTCGGGAAGGCAGCTTGTCGGGAAGTTGATCCATGCCGACCTCATCATTAACGAAATTACGGCCCATGCCAAAGCGGCCGTTTCTCTCGACCCCGATGTTGACACGATCATCGAGATCGGAGGCCAGGATTCGAAATTCATCAGGGTGCAGAGAGGCGCCGTCGTCCAAGGGCTCATGAATTATATTTGCGCCGCAGGAACCGGCTCGTTTATCGAAGAGCAGGCCAAAAGATTGAATGTTCCCCTCCAAAATTACGCCGGCTTGGCCCTGGGAAGAAGAGGTCCGGTCATATCCGACCGCTGCACGGATTACATGGAGCGTGACCTCAGCCGGCTTCTCGCTGAAGGCTGGCCTAAAGAAGAGCTCCTGGTTTCGGTCTTGCATTCGGTCCGCGATAATTACTTGAGGCGGGTCATCGGCCTGGCCAAAGTCGGAAGAAATATCTGCTTCCAAGGGGCAACGGCTAAAAACAGAGCCCTTGTGGCGGCTTTTGAAGTGGCTCTCGAAAAGCCGCTTCGGGTCTCCCGGTATTGCCATCTTGCGGGCGCTTTAGGCGTCTGCCTCTTGCTCAACGAGAAAAGGAAGGCAAAAACTGGTTTTGTCGGGTTGGGCTTTTCCTCCTGGTCCCATGAGCAGCGAAGTGAGATATGTTCATCAACCCATTGTATTGTTGCCCGGGAGTTGTCAGCACCGCGCTTCTTCATTGGGTCGAAAGCCAGTCTGGCGTGCCCGTGATCCATTTGTTTGATGATGGCATTCAGAGCCCTAGCGAGAATTTAGAGCCATGTATTTATTATCTCAAGAAAAGAAAAGAACGGAATAGCGCATAGTCCATTTATTTTGTTTCCCTTTTCTGATTTTAAATGCCCTTCGCCCCTCTTGGCTCATTTGCTTAAAGGGTTAGATCAAAATTTCTTTGGGAATGTCTCTCAGGTTGAAGTTGGAGGCCATGGTCCGGCTGTAAGCTCCAGCGTGCAACACAGCCAGGATGTCGCCCCTCTGGGGAACGGGCATGGGGATTTCCTTTCCAAAGATGTCGCCTGTTTCGCAGAGGTTCCCGGCCACAGTGACGGGCTTAATCCTTCCACCGTTCACGCGGCCACAATTGACAATCTCATGATAGGCCTGGGGGTAGATGGCGGGGCGGGGAAGGCTATTGTATGTCCCGGCATTGACGCAGGCGAAAAGCTGGCCGTAGCTTTCCTTGAGATATTCTACTTTCAGCAGGAGAATTCCAGCGTCAGCAGCAAGATATCTTCCCGGCTCGACGGCGATAGCATTGATCTTGAGTCCGGCTTTGGCGACCTGCCGGCATATATGAGCCGCATACCTTTCCAAAGGAAAAAGCCCTTGACCTTTTGCGTATCTTGGTCCGAACCCGCCTCCAAAATCCAGGAATTCCAGGCGGAAACCTTCCTTTTCTATCTGGGTAGCTGTATGAATCATCTTGTCGGCGGCAAATTTGACAACCTCATAATCTTCCTTCATCCATCCCGAGCCAAGATGCTGGTGGAGGGCCACGGTGGTGAAACCGTAAGAGGAAGCTTTCTCGAACGCCTCGAAAACCTTTTTTTCTTCGATGCCGAATTTGATCGGCGTGCCGTCCGAAGATCTTTTCCCGGCTGTGATCACGCGCGGGTTAAAACCCCTGCCGACCCCAGGATTCCATCTTATGGAGACTTTGATTTTTTTCGCTCGAAACTCTTTTCTCATGATTTCCCGCATCAGCTCCAATTGCTCCAAAGCGTCAATATTGACAATCACTCCATCGTATTGGAAGACTCTGCGGATGTCTTCGCCGCTCACCGAGGTTCCTGTGAACAAAATCCTCTGCCCAGGAAAGCCGGCGCGGAGCGCTTCCTCAACTTCTCCCGGAGAAACAGCGTCGATCCAAGCTCCTTTCCGGCCAAGGAGTTTTAGAATCTCCCGATGGGAGTTGGCCTTCATGGCGTAGCAGATTCTTGTTTTGAGGACGGTGTGAGAAGAGAACGCGTCGCGCAGCCTTTCATAATTGGCCAGGATCTGCGCCCGGCTGTAAACGAGGAGAGGCGTTCCGAATTGCTTCGCCACCAACATTGCTTGTTTCCGGCCGAGATAAAGCTTCCGGTTTTTCACGCTCAAGAATTCATTTTCCCACCACATCTTTAGCCATCCGCCTTGTTTTCGTTTTTTCCCTTGAAGAGATCGAGCTGGCCTTTGGCCAATTTTTTCGCGATCTCCAGGAGAAGAGGATATTTTTTTAAGAGAAGAGAAGGGATCTCCAGGTTTTCCCCGGTGACCATGTTCTTGATCTGGAGAGCGTTGGCCAGCGCCTGCCCGCGGTAATGGTTGTTCGTGATGACAAAAACTTTATCAGTTTTTTGGCCAAGCTCCTTGATTCTCTGCACCCACTCTTCCAGTTCGTCTTTGCTGTAGAGATAATTATATCGCTCGTCCCGGCCGGCTCCTTCTCTGAACCAGTCCTTGTAGTTTCTGCCGTGGAGCCTCACGTAGGAAAAATCCGGGATGGTTGAAAGAGCGCTGGGCTTTATGGAGCTTCGAAGCACCGGCTGGTCGATGTTGCAGTAACAGACCCGGTATTCCGAGAGAAGCTGATAAAAGCTCGGCTCATCCCAACTCGAGTGTCTCACCTCGACGGCCATCGGGTATCCGGCGAAGAGCTTGAAGAGCAGGATCAAATAATCCCAGTGACCAGTGGAATTGACAAAAGACCAAGGAAACTGGAAAAGAAGAGTGGCCAACTTCCCTTTGGCCCGGAGGGGTTCAATCCCCAGCTTGAAATCATCCACATCCTTCTGGGTCCAATCTTTCCTGTCATGGGTGAAGACCTGGTGGACCTTGATGCCGAAAAGGAAATCAGGGAAGCCTGCAACTTTCTTGACCCAAGAGACGGACATCGAAATGGCCGGAAGCCGGTAAAAAGTGCTGTTGACCTCAACGATGTTGATATAACCGGCCAGAAAAGCCAGAGGATGGAACCCGGTCTCTTTTATTTCCGGATAGACGATTTCTTCCCAGTCTTTGTAGCTCCAGCCTGCTGTCCCGATAAAATACCGGCTCATCGAAATCCTCTGCCAATATTCTAAAGGAAAGCATTCAAATTGCCAACTTCAAAGGCGTAAATAAGTGAGAAGAGTGTAAAAAGTGGGGACGGTTCTCCGGGAGAACCGTCCCCGAAAAGAACGTGCAAAAGAGCTTGAAACAGGCTAAACTAATGCAAACTAATACAAACGCGTTTAGTGAATTGCGAGGAACAAAGTGACGAAGCAATCCCGACTTAGCAGGATGAGATTGCCACGCTCCCGATGGTCGCTCGCAATGACTATGTAATGGTAATAATTGCGTTTGTATTAACAAAAAATTGGGAAGGGAAAAAAATGTTCCTCGACTTCAGAAAAAGAGTCGTTCAGGCTTCCGAGCGCATCAGACACGATATCAAGAGAACCCGACTTGAATATTCGCCCGCTTTGAGCGAGATATCCGGAGTTGAGGTCTATTTGAAATGGGAAAACGAACAGCGGACCGGATCCTTCAAATTCAGGGGAGCTTTGAATAAGGTGCGATCGCTTTCTTCTGAAGAGAAGAGAAAAGGAATCGTCTCGGCCTCAACAGGAAATCATGGGTTGGGAATCAGCCTGGCAGCAAGACTGGAGGGTATTGTGCTGACGCTCGTCCTCCCTACGAACGTGTCCAAAGAGAAGAGGCGCCGCCTGGAAGAATCAGGCGCCGAGATTATCGAATACGGGGAGAGCTGCGAAAAGGCGGAACTCCGGGCGCGGCGCCTGGCTAAGGGGACCGGCAGCGTCTATATCTCTCCCTATAATGACGAGGAAGTCATCTGCGGCCAGGGAACGATCGGTTTAGAAATTTTTGAGGATCTCCCCGATGCCGAGGCTGTTTTAGTCCCGGTCGGCGGGGGAGGCCTTATTGCCGGGATAGCGGGGTATCTCAAGCCCATCAATAACAAAATCAGAATTTTTGGGGTTGAGCCAGAGCACTCTGCGTTCATGGTCGCCTCTCTTAGCGCAGGAAGAATTGTCGAAATCCAGGAAAAAGAGACCATCGCTGATGCTGTCGCCGGAGGAATCGAGCCCGGTTCCATGACATTTCCCCTCTGTCAGAAGCTTCTCGACGGCATTATCACCGTGGAGGAATCTGTGGTCAGGGAAGCGATGCGCCTCCTCTATGAGAAACATCAAAAAATGATCGAGGGAGCGGGAGCCCTGTCCTTGGCGGGGCTGATGAAGGAGAGGGCGCATTTTCAAAAGAGGAAAATTGTCCTCGTCGCGAGCGGAGGCAATATTTCGCCTCAATCTTTCCAGGAGGCAGTGTCGGCGTTGTGAATTTTCTTATTTCAGCCCGTGACAAGACCCATTCATTATCAAACTTGTTGCTCTCCTCTATTTTTTCGATTATGATTTTAAGGAAATTGTAAAAAGCCGATGATGAGAAAGAAGCTGATCATCTTTTTCGCCCTCCTCATGCCTTTCCTCGGCTGCAAAAAACAGACAGAAAAACTCTATACTCTCGGCATCTTTCAGATTATCGATGCTTCGCACCTGAATGAGACTAGAAAAGGTTTTATGCAGGCTTTAACCGACAACGGGCTTCGCGATGGAGTGAATGTCAGGCTCAAAGTGAGGAATGCCATGGGCGACGTCACTGAAGCTCAGCGGATTGCCCAGGAGTTTGTCAGTCAGAAAACGGATATGATCGTCGCCCTCTCGACTCAGTGCCTTCAGGCGGCTCTGATGGCCAGCCCAAAAGCACCGGTCATCTTTACCTCAGTGGCCAATCCTCAGCTCTTAGGCGTGGGGAGGTCGCCCGAGAATCATCTGCATAATGTCACTGGAGTTGCCTCCACGGGGCCGGTGAAGCAAACCTTAGCCTTTATAAAAGAGGTCCTGCCGGGAGCCCGGAGAATCGGGACATTGTGGACACCCTCAGAGCTCAACTCCGAGTTTTACCTCCAGCTGGCGCGGGAAGGGGCCGCGGAATTGGGGCTCGAAGTCATTGCTGTGCCGGTGGCTAACGTGAACGAGGTCCTCCTCTCGGCTCAGATGCTCCTCAACAAAAAGATCGATGTCTTTTTCCCCATCTCCGACAACACCATCAACGCTTCCTTCGAATCCCTGGGGAGATTGGCCGAGGAGAATTCTATCCCGCTTTTCGGCGGCATTCCTCTTCTCACACGCCTGGGCGCCTGCGCTGCCCTGGGCTGGGACTTCTATGAGATGGGCTATAAAACCGGCCAGATCGCCATCAGGGTTAAGAACGGAGAAAACCCGGGCCAAATTCCCTTTCAATACATGAGCAAGGTCAGGCTTCATCTCAACCTCCAAGCGGCTAAAAAGCAAGGCGTTCAATTTTCACCCGAAGTGATCAAGAGGGCCGATGATGTTATCGGCCAGGAGGCTACGCCGGTCGAAGAAGACAAATCACAGTGAAAAAGACCATTTTAGCCGCCGCAGTTTCCGCCCTCTGCCTGATTCTTGGTGTTTTCCTTTTCTTTCTTTTTTGCTTCTTTAATTCGAGACCCAAAGAAAAAGGCGAGATTGCTTTCCCTGCTCTCACCTCCGACGTCAAAGTCACGAGAGACAAGTGGGGAGTTCCTCATATTTTTGCCGAAAACGACAAGGACCTCTTCTTCGCCGTCGGTTATATCCATGCGCAGGAGAGGATGTGGCAGATGGAGCTCATGAGGAGGGCGGGTTTTGGCCGGCTCTCCGAGGTCTTCGGCCCCCAGACTTTGGCGAGTGACAGGTTCCTCAGGAATTATGGCTTTAAGGAAGCAGCCCTCAAAGATTATGAAAATTTGACCGCCGAGCTCAAAGAGCTCGTCTTTTCCTATTGCCAAGGCGTCAATGCCTGGATCGGCTCGAGGCGGTTCAACTGGCCGCCCGAGTTTTTGCTTCTCCGTTTTAGGCCCGAACCCTGGGGAATTCTTGATTCCCTTATCATCAAAGAAATCCTGGCCTTGAGCCTTTGCCCAGATTTTCCGAGCGAACTCCTCAGGGCGAAGCTCGTGGAGAAACTGGGCCTCGAGAAGGCTCTCCAGATCCTGGAGCAGGACGCAGGCGTTTCTTCCTTAGAGAAAATCCCCTCGTTCGAGGTCAGCCAGAATTTTTTCTCGTTCGTCCTCAGGGGCAGCAACAACTGGGTCCTGGCAGGAAGCCGGACGGAATCAGGAAAACCAATCCTGGCCAACGACCCTCACCTTCAAATCACCCTTCCTCCCATCTGGTACGAACTTCATCTTCATTCTCCCGACCTCAATGTCGCAGGCGTCTCTTTCCCCGGAGTTCCCCTTGTCGTCATCGGCCATAATGCCTCCATCGCCTGGGGACTCACCAATTCGGCCGCGGATGTTCAGGATATCTATGTCGAGAAATTGAACGAGACAAAAGATGCCTATTGGGATAAAGAGGAGTGGAAACCTCTTCTCAAGAAAGAGGAAATCATCCGGGTGAGAGGCCGGAGCGAGCCTGAGAAATTGGAGCTCTTGTGGACGAGCCGCGGCCCTATTCTTTCTCCTTATATCATAGAAAATGATGTTCCCATCTCGTTGCGCTGGGCCATTTATGAAGGAGGCCGAATTTTCGAATCGCTTTTTCGCCTGAACAAAGCCCGAAATTGGGAGGAGTTCCGCCAGGCCGTTGCTCTCTGGGATGTGCCCTCCCAGAATTTCGTCTATGCCGATGTCGGAGGGAATATCGGATATTATCTGAGCGGCTTAATCCCGCTCAGGAAGAAGGCTGCCGCTCTCTTTCCGGCCCAAGGATGGGCGGAGGAGAATGGGTGGCAAGGCTTTCTCGAGGAAACGAAAAAGCCGATTATCCTTAACCCTGAAAAAGGGTATATCGTCACTGCCAACAACAAGATAGTGCCTGAGGACTTTCCTTTTTATGTCAGCTGCGACTTTGATGTCCCCTTCAGGGCCAAGAGGATAGAGGAGCTTCTCCTTCGGCGGGAAAAACATACTGTGGATTCCCTCAAGAAAGTCCAGAATGATGTTTTTTCCAAGAGAGCTGAGCTTTTTCTCCCTTCCATCAAAGGATTAAACCCGGCTGAAGAGAAGGGCAAGAAAGCCAAGGAAATCCTCGAAGGCTGGAACGGGGAGATGACGGCGGGCAAAGAAGCGGCTCTTTTTGCTGTTTTCATGAGCATCCTCCAACAGGAAGTCTTGGCCGATGAGCTCGGGACTGAGTATCTGAATTACAGCAGCCTTTTCTACCGCAAACAAGCGGGCCTTCTTCGAATCCTTTCTGACCCGGTCTCGCCCTGGTTTGATAAAGGCGATACAGGCCCGGTCGAAACAAAAGAAGAAATCTTCGATTCCAGCTTAGCTAAAGCATACACCTGGCTGGAGGAAAAGTGCGGCCCTCCGGAGAAATGGGACTGGATGAGCCTGCATTCATTGACCTATCCTCACGCTCTCGGCCAGGTTCCTCTATTGAGGTTTTTTAATCGCGGCCCTTTCCCGCTCAATGGAGATACTTTCTGTATCAGGGCTTCTTTTTCTAATGAGTTTTTTAGGGGATTTGCCACAACCTGGGGGGTTTCCTTCCGTCAGATTATAGACCTCGCCGATTTCAAGAATTCTGTCTGCGTCATTAGTTCCGGCCAGAGCGGCCATCTTCTCAGCAAGCATTATGATGACCAGATTCCGCTCTGGCTCGAGGGAGAGTACCGGCCGATGCTGTTCTATCCTGAGGATATCGCAGCCAATGCGGCGGCTGTTCTAATCTTGAAAGCCTCTCTCAAGGAAAAATAAGGGGAAAGATATAACGCCCCTTTCCGATTCTGATAGCTTTCCTTATCGCCTGGTGAGTCAGCTCTGAGGCCAGCTCACAGGCTTTGACCAGGGAATGGCCCTTCGCAAGATAGCCAAGCAGGCTTGAAGAAAGAAAGCACCCTGACCCGTGGACATCTTTGCTGATTTTTTCCTTCTCGAAGACGTGAAAACTCCTCCCGTCAAACAGCGAATCTATGGCCCTTTTTTTAAGATGTCCGCCTTTGATGTAACTTGGGCACTCGGCGAGAGCAGAGATTTTTTTGGCCGCTTCTTTCATTTCTTCGAGATTCCTAACGCTGTGGCCGCATATCAGGGCGGCTTCCGCAAGATTGGGCATGAGCACGGAGATTTTTCCCTTGATCTGAGAGATATAAGAAGGAATGGCTTCTTTCTCTAAGAGCCAGGTGCCCGAGCTTGACCGGAACACCGGGTCAACGACGACAGGAATATTCTTATTATCTGATAGGATGTGTCCCAGGACGCGGAGAGTTTTGCGGCAGCCTACCATCCCGACCTTGATGCCGGCAAAAGAAATCTCTCCTGCTAACGTTTTGTATTGGCTCAAGATGAATTGGGCCGGGAGGCAGCGAAATTCCATCACCTTTTGGGTGTTTTGGGCGGTCACGGCCGTCAGGACGCCCATCCCCCGATAGCCCAGATGCCGGAAAACGGCGATGTCCAGAAGCACGCCCGCGCCTGATGAAGGGTCGTATCCGGTTATGGAGAGAAGGATTTTTGCCGCGCGTGATTTCATGGCTAGTATTCCTATCTGTTTACTGGGCGCCTCTAATTATGTTAACATATCCTCATTATCTATGAAAGCGAGAGCTCATATTTTCGTTTCCGGCCGCGTCCAGGGTGTTTTTTTCCGCGATCACACCCAGAGGTGGGCCAGTTCCCTGGGGCTCACGGGCTGGGTCAAGAATTTATGGGGCGGCCGCGTGGAAGTCCTGGCCGAAGGCGAGAAAGAAGATATCGAAAAGCTTATTGTCAGGCTAAAGCAGGGCCCTCCCATAGCCCAAGTGGAAAACGTGGATGTCACCTGGGAAGAATTCAAGGACGAATTCACCGACTTCCGAGTTACCTGGGCTTAGGTCGAAGGATTACCCGCCGCTTTTCTTCTGCTCTAAGAATTTCCTGCGGCATTCCTTGGAGCAGAAAAAATATTCTTTGCCGTCCATGACTTCTCTGACAGCGTTTTCCTGGGGGAGGTAAGTGTTACACGTTTCATCTTTGACCATGGTTCCGGACAACTGCTGAGGAGGGCGGGTTGATTTTGTCCTGCGTTGAGGCGGGAAGAGAAAGCGGATGACAAGATAGATAAGGTAGGCGATGAAGATATAAAAGACGAGTCTGAAAAAACCCTGAATCACCCATTGAATGTACCCGATTCATTCCTTTCTGTCAAACCGCAACTAATCACGGAAACATCTCTTTTTCCGTAAGCTCATAGATTGATAGCGAGAGCGGGTGGCGCCGTGACAGGACCCGCTCTCATCACGGAATTCGAGATGCTATTACTAATCACTTGATTCTTGCCGGCCTAAAAAGTAATATGAAAAAGATGGTCGGTGATCGCAGTTTAGTCGGCAAAAAAAGCATTGAGAATAGAAAGGAGTAGCCATGGATTTTTTATTCACTGAAGAGCAGAAGATCTTAAAAGATACGATTCGTGCCTTCACCCAAAAAGAGATCCAGCCGCTGGTCAAAGAGACGGATGAGAAAGGGGAGTGGCCGCAGGTCTTCACCAAAAAACTCGCGGAAATGGGGCTCCTCGGCATCATCATCCCGCCCGAATATTCAGGAGCCGGATATTCCAACCTGGATTACGTGATCATCCTGGAGGAGCTCTCCAAGGTGGATCCTTCGGTGGGGCTGGTTGTTGCCGCCCATAACTCGCTCTGTTCCAATCACATCAATCTTTTCGGCACAGACGCCCAGAAGAAAAAATACCTGACCCGGTTGGCTTCCGGCCAGACTCTCGGCGCCTGGGGCCTGACGGAATCCGGAGCCGGCTCTGACGCAGCCGCCATGAGAACGCGAGCCGAGAAAAAAGGGGATTATTGGCTGCTCAACGGATCGAAGCTGTTCATCACTAACGGCTCCCTGGCCGAGATCTGCGTCGTGATGGCTGTGACAGACCCGTTAAATAAAAAAAGTGGAATCTCGGCGTTTATCTTGGAAAAGGGAATGGAAGGGTTCCGGCCGGGAAAAAAGGAGGATAAGCTCGGGATTCGGGCTGCCGACACTGCGGAGCTCATTTTTGAAGATGTGAAGGTTCCGGCGGAAAACCTGCTCGGCAAAGAAGGGGAAGGATATAAGGCGGCCATGGCTATTCTTGACGGCGGCCGGGTGAGTATCGCCGGGTTCTCTTTGGGAATTGCGGCAGGCGCCCTGGAATCCAGCCTGAAATATGCCAAAGAAAGGGTGCAGTTCGACCAGCCCATCGCTAATTTCCAGGCCATCCAGTGGATGCTCGCCGACGGTTTCACCGAGCTCGAGGCAGCGCGGCTTCTCACTTATCGCGCAGCCTGTCTCGAAGACCAGGGAAAAAAGATTCCTAAAGAATCGGCTATGGCCAAGCTCTTTGCCTCAGAATTAGCTGTCAAAGCTTCTTCTGTGGCGGTTCAAATTCTAGGCGGCTACGGGTTCACCAAAGACTACCCCGTGGAGAAGTTTTATCGCGATTCGAAGCTCGCCACCATCGGCGAAGGGACCTCTGAAATCCAGCGCTGGATAATAGCACAGAAAGTCCTCTCTGAATATTGATGGACTTAATCAAAGAGATCAGGAAAGGAGACCCGCGGGCCATCGCCAAAGCGATCTCTCTCGTCGAAAACAACGGCGTGTCTGCCCAGCACTTGATGAAAAAAGTCTTCTCCTGCAGGAAGGATGCAGTCGTGCTGGGCATTACAGGAGCTCCGGGAACAGGAAAGAGCACCCTCGTTGACCGGATGATCGGGCATATCAGAGCCGCAGGCTATAAAGTTGGCATCGTTGCCATGGACCCATCCAGCCCATTCAGCGGCGGCGCTATCTTGGGAGACCGGATCCGGATGATGCGGCACAGCGTGGACTCGGATGTCTTTATCCGCAGCATGGCCACGCGCGGGCACTTGGGAGGCTTGGCTAAAGCGACGGGCGAAGCGATCGCGATTTTTGAGGCGGCAGGGAAGGACTATGTGCTCGTCGAGACGGTTGGAGTCGGCCAGGATGAAGTGGAGGTGGTGAAGCTGGCGGACTTGGTTCTCGTCGTCTTGACCCCCGGCGCGGGCGATGAGATTCAGGCCTTCAAGGCCGGGATCATGGAAATCGGCGATGTTTTTGTCCTCAACAAGGCCGATTCTCCCGGCGCTGAGAAGATGGAACAACAGCTCAGGGCCATGATCGAGCTGGGGCTCCAAAAAAAGGACATCCCACCGGTCGTCAAAACCGTGGCGACAAAAGGGAAGGGGGTAGAGACACTGATGGTCGAGGTCAACAAGCTGACTGGCGCCCGGAATCGGAAATTTCAGGAGGCGCGGAGAAAGAGGCTCCTTGCCTGGATGTTGAGGGATGTGATAAAAGAGAAAATTTTTGAGATCATCAGCCGGAACATTCCGGATTCTGAGTTCGAGAAATTTGTGGATAAAATTTATGACCGCAAGACGGACCCTTACACAGTAGCCGATGAATTCATCGCCTCACTGAAAGAGAAATTATAGACCGAAGGAAAGGCGCCCGCATGAAGGTAAAAGCGATAGACCATATCGGGATTGCTGTTCGGGACCTTGAAAAAAGCCTGGCCAGATGGACGGCCCTATTTGGAGCAGAGAACGCCTCGATTGAAGAAATCGCGGAAAGGGGAGTGAGGCTCGCCATACTGAATTTTCCCGAAAGCCCGGCCGTAGAGCTTGTTTCGCCTCTCGGGGAAACTTCTCCTTTGGCTAAGTTCCTTGAGGAGCGGGGCGAGGGAATCCATCACTTCTGCTTCGAGGTCGAAGATATCGAGGCGATGATGGAAGAGCTAAAAAAAGCGGGCTTACAACTTGTCTCAGAAAAGCCTCAGATGGGAGCAGCCGGAAGCTTGATCGCTTTCGTCCACCCCAAAAGCCTGAATGGCGTCCTCGTAGAGCTAAGGGAAGCCAAGACTCGGCAGGAGAGATGAAGAATATCGCCAATTTCTTCATCATCGCCGGCGTTTGTTTGATCCTCGTGGGGGTTCTTTTAAAATTGGGATTTCGGTTCAAATGGCTGGGAAAGCTTCCCGGCGATATCATCATTCACAAGGGCAATTTCACTTTTTATTTTCCGCTGGCGACAAGCCTTCTTCTCAGCCTTCTCCTCAGTTTGTTGATTTTTCTGGTTGTCAGAATTATCGGGAAAAATTAGCCTTCGTGGCGGCTGAGAGTCAAAGCCCATCTGGCAAAGGCGCGGGCTTCCTCAAGGTCTTGCTCATTGGGGTGGGCGCGTGCTGACGCAGCCATATCCGCCCACGCTTCGTGCTCCGGTGACCTGCTTAGGACTTCGAGCGCTTCCGGTGAAACCTTTCCCCGGCATGAAAAAGTGGAGACGACTTTAGCTTGGGAGGCTACGACAACAGCGTGCTCTATGGCTTCCCGGGAAAGACGGCTCCCTGTGAGCGACCCATGAGTGGAGAAAAGGGCGATCTTTTTGCCCTTGGGAATGCTCTTGAGGAATTTTTCCACCTTGAATGGAACGCTGTGAGAGTGGACAGGAAAGCCAATAAAGATGAGGTGATATTCGTCGGTTGGCTGGATTTCATCGATGGGTTTTATCGCTTTTATATCTGGCAGGGCTTCGTAGATGGCTTCGGCAATTTTCTTGGTGTTTCCGGTTTTGCTGTAATAGGCGACGAGTATCTTATACATAGGGCTATTCTTCCATAAATTTCAATTAAATTCCAGGCATAATAAGTGAGGGGGACGGTTCTCAATGAGAACCGTCCCCATTTTTAAGCGCAGGGAAGCGAAATGGTGATCGTTGTCCCCTTGTTGATCTCGCTTTCGACGCGGATAGCGCCGCCGTGGTCTTCGATGATCTTCTTGGCGATGGGCAGGCCAAGGCCTGTTCCGACATCCTTGGTTGAGAAATAGGGGTCAAAGATTTTTTCCAGCATATCCTTGGCCATGCCTACGCCTGTATCCTTGATTTCAAGAAGGAGATGCTCCTTTTCCGCAGAGAGCCTGATTTCGATAGACCCCTTGCCGCGAATGGCTTCGATGGCATTGATGAAGATGTTCCGGAAAGCGATTTTGACCTTGGATTTGTCGGCTTCGAGGTGAAACGTCTTGCCTTCATATATTTCCCGGAATTTGATCCTCTCGGAAAGCATCTTCTTGTATGGGGAGATCACCTCCTCGATCGTTTCTTTCAGGTCGAAATGCTCCTTCTTGAGGCTCGTGACCTTGGAGAGCTCGAGGAACTCTTGGGCGATTTTCCTCAAATTTTCCACCTCACCGATGATGTAAGATGTCGATTCTTTAAGCGCCCGCTCAAAATCTCCTCTTTTGTCCGCATAGACGCGAAGGAGATGCTCAGCCGAGAGCTGGATGGGCGTGAGGGGATTCTTGATCTCGTGAGCCACCTTTTGAGCCATCTCCGCCCAGGCCGCCTTTTTGCTCAGGTCGGCAATTTCTTGCTGGTGCTTTTTTAAATTCTTGATCATGGCGTTAAACCCGTCGATCAGGGTTTTCATCTCGTCATGGGAGGTGTGCTCGATGGAAATTTCCAGGTTGCCCAGGCTCACCTCTTTAGTCCCCTCCATGAGCTTTTTTACCGGAGAAATAATCATTGCGCCCATGCCCCGCGCAAAAAGGAGGACGAGGGCGATGAAAAAGACCGAAATAAAAACAAGGAATTCGACCAGCTCTCCGGTGGCCTTGGTGATTTCTTGCTTCTCGAACGGGAACGGGAGGGAGATCAGGAAACGAGATTGGGCGATGGTATAGGGGATGGTCAGACTCTGGAATGAATAGCTCCCGATTTTTTGCCGTTGGGTGTAAAAAGGCATATTTTCTTCCCTGATCTTATAGTCAATTTCCCCGTCTATAAGCTCGGGGAGGAGTCCCCAATCGAAGAATTCCCGTCGGCTGGAGGAGGCCAGCCGGCCTTCCCTGTAGAGGTTGACGTCATTAGCGATGGCTGAACTGATCCAGAGGACCAAGTCGTCAGGCGGAGCGATGAGCGTAGCTCGCTCCTCTTGCTGCAGGAAGATGAAATCCTGCATGACATTCCGGGCGAAATTGGCATGAATTTCCGCTTTCTCGATGAAACGCTGGGTGAAAATTCGGTTGAAAAACCGTTGCGAGAAAAGGCTGAAGAGAAAGAGGGCAATCACAGTTATGGCAATAAAGGCCGCATAGACGCGGCTGGAAAAAGACCAGAGGATGTCCTTCATTTTTCTCTTCCTGAAAAGGACGGGCAAGAGCAAGAGAAAAAGAAAAGACAGCGCACAATAGTAGAAGAAAAGCTTCAGAAACTCCACCGCAAAGTCCTGGGAATTTTTTTGTGGGAAGAACAGAGAGTAAATCCGGTTGTCCAAGCGAAAATAAAAAGCGTTAAAAGTTCTCTTTTTATCGCTGAAAGATGACCAGATAGCATCCGGAGGCTCCTGGATGCGCCGGAGGAGGTCTGGAGATATCCCCGCTGATATTTTGTCGGGGTTGAACATGAGCGTTCCGTTCGCGTCATAAATGGCGAACCCGAACTCTTGCTGGTTGAGCGAAGGAATGGAGCTCATCTTGAGCAGTTCAAAATAGGGATTGGCGGAATAGAGAAAGGGCAGCATCTCCGGGTCGATCGTCAGGTAAAAAGTGATTCTTCCGAGATACTGATCTTGGCTGAACCAGTCCTTGTACCCGAGGATAAACTCTCTTTCTTTTCCCAGGGAGGGGATGGTCAAGCGGGAGATCGTCCAGGTCTGGCTTAAAGGAAGCGTCATCTCAGGCCAAAAGAGCTGGGGGATATTGAGGGAAAAACGGGAGAGAATTTCGCCCTCAGGGTTGAGGATTTCCAGGGTGGAATACCAGTTGAACTTGGCCACGAGGGTATTTTCCCAAAGAGAGCGGGCAAGCGGTGATTGACCGGGGGTTTGGAGAAAGGAAAGAACGGCATTTCCCCTTTTTTCGATCTCGGGGATGGATTGCCGGATCAGAAAGTCGGCCCAGTTTTCCTGGGAGATTATGGTTTCCCGCAGAAAGTTTTGGATGAGAGAGCGAAGACGGACAGAAGATTCAAGATGCAGGAGAGTGTAATTGAAAAGGGCGGCCAGAAAGAGGGCCGAAAACAGGACTTCTTTCTTTTTCAAAGATGCGCGCCGACGCGCCAGGACGAAGAGGAAGGCTAAAGTCAAGGCTTGAAGGATGGGCACGAGAGGATTTTTCCACTCTCCAAAGAAAACCAAAAGAGCAAAGACAACGATAACGAACGGAAGAATGGCTCCTGCCCGGCGAGGTGAAATCACCTGGCCAATCCGAAAAGCCAAAAAAGCAAGAAGGGCGAAGCTCAGGAAAAGGAATACCAGGCTCAAATGCATAAGGGAAAAAGGCAGATCCGCCGCAAACCGAAGCATATTTATGTTCGAGTTGAGGACAAGGCGGGACAGAATTTTTTGAAAACCTAAAAGAAAGAAACAGGACGCACTAATGAGAGCGATGTTGGCAAGCCAAGCGACAGCCAAGGGTATTTTTGCTTTGTTCTTTTTGAGAAGATCTTGAGTAGCGATGGCCAAGCTTCCTATAATCAAGAATAGAAAAAGAGAGGTCAGGAAGATGTCGGCCGGCGATTGAGTTAGCCCGCCCACTGAAAGGAAGCTGGCCAAGGAGGGCGAAAAGAGCGGAAGCGCCTGGATTCTTTCCAGTCGGCTCAGAGGGAAGAAGATGAGCCTTAAGCTGACGAGAGCAAGGATGAGGAGAAGGACGGCCGGGATTTTTTTCTTTTCGACGAGCAGATAGGATTTGGCCAGGTAGATAACGAGGAGGAGCAGGGACGCTCCGAGGAGAAGGGTGAAGAGGAGAATCATATTTTCCCGGAGACGAGACTGAGAAGAAAGGAGGGAAGGGGAACTCAGGTTGACGGTGGCAACGATTTTCTTCTGCGCATTCCGGAGGGGGAAAAATATGGTCTGGATCTCGTTTTCGAGCCGCGGCTGCCCGATGTACTCATCTTTATGCCGGGAAAAAATTTTTTCGAACCCGGAAACATCCTCCCGGTAGTCCCAGTAATTGATAATACAATTTTTTTGAAGCTGCCGCTTCAAGAAATGATAATCTTCTAAATAAGGGGCTTTAATCTGAGGTACAAAGGCCAAAAGTCTGAAGAAGATGACGGACTCGGACTGGCGGATTTTCTGTGCCGAGAGGAGATAAAAAGAAGCTTTGTTGCGGACAGAAAAGGATGAACCCGGCGAGGTTGGCTTAAAATCGATGACATTTCCCAGCCAGACTGCTAACTCTCCGTATTCATCATAATAGGCGACCCCCTCGATTTCGGGGTTCATTTTCATCTTTTTAAAGAGCTCGAATATCTTGTCTTTTTCCCGGGGAAAAGGAGAGCCGAGGAGCATCTTTTGATTCAACTGGAGGCCTGTCTCGAGAGCGGCAAGTTCCTTTTTTATGGACTCTGTTTGTTTCCTCAGAGCCCTCAAGCTTTTTTCGTAGTAGTTAGATGTAATGAGAGATGGCAGAAGAAAAGAAAGACCGAAAAAGAGGAGAGAGAGGATTGTTCCGAAGGCAAACCCATAGAGCAGGGCGTTCTTACGGAAGGGAGGATGTCGCCACATCAAATTTTCTCGGCTTTGATTTCCGTAACGCGCCACTCCGTCTCGTTAATCAGGTAGAAAAAGACTTGGAGGACGTACTGGTTATTATTTTTATTGTTTTTAAAGGACCATCTTCCCTTAAAAATAAAGCTCCTTTCTTTCGCCAGAACAGGAAGCTCGCTCGCAGCATAAAATTCAAAGGTCGAAAAGGTAGAATAGATCTGGCGAAAGAGAAAAAGGACTTGCTCTGAGGAAAGCTGGTCTGAAAATGAGATAGGCTCAGGCAGAGAGATGTTGATGTGGTTTCTTTTGGAGAGAAGAGAGTAAAGGATTTTGGGGTCGTTCTGGAAGAAGGCTCTTTCAATGCTTCTTGTGGTCTGGGAGAAAAGCGAAAGAGTCAGAAGAAGCGGGAGGATGCCGACAGAAACCACCTCAGAATCGTATCACAGATATTTTAGATTAGGCAAGCCGGCTATTCTTTGGCCGGCGCTTCACCGTGGATGATGGTCTTGAGTTCCTCTTTGATCTTATCGATCGTTTCCAGCTTGTCCGTTATCTTGGAAAAAAGAGGCTCCTGGCTTTTTATTCCCTCCTCGATGAGGAAAGCCGCGCTTTCGGAGCGGCTCTTGAAAAGGCCGGCATCGACCAACATGTTCAATTTCTTATTGCTTTCTTCGTTGACGCGAATAGTCAACACCGTGTTCCTTGAGGAAAGGGCTTTGTCGATGGCTTTCTTGATGGATTCTGCTGTCTTGACGGCGAATTTTTCCATCTGGCCGCCGATTTCACTGAAAGCTTCTTCAACCTGCCTTTTTTCTTTCTTCGCTGTTGACTTTTTTTCTTCGTTTTCCATAATCGCACCTCTCATAATATTGTAATACAATTACAAATTACAATATAAGCAAAATCGCCAGCCTTGTCAAGAGGCTTTTTAATAAATTTCAGGAATACAGGAAGTTAGGGAAGTTTTAGCTAAAAGTTCGGATTAAAGGCAGATTTATTTCTTCTCTTCTGCTTCCTTCTTTTCTTCTTCCTTGGTTTCTTCCTCTAATTTTTTTGTCCTCATGGCATCCTTGATGCTGCTGATGCCTGCGATGAGGGCGATGAGTCCGCCAAAAAAGAGGATGGGCGGGATGCAGCCAAAAACGAGCTCATAGAATTCACGCCACCAGACAAAGATGACAAGCACGAGGCCTGCTGCCATGGCGATCAAGCCTCCGATAATGGCCAAATATTTACCCATAAGAACACCTCCTCTTTTTTTGTTTTTTCGAGGTGGATTATAACAAAACTCGTCCGAAGAAGCAACAATTTTTCTGAATTAAAAATAAAATTTGAAATAATGGGTCCTGTCACGGCGCGTCCCCGTCCGACC
>CAZKEW010000016.1:0-19775 GCA_964551885.1 uncultured Eubacteriales bacterium | reverse complement strand
GCAACGCCCGCAGCGAATTTCCAGAATAACGGAGACACTCTCAAAGGCTTTAATTTTATGATATTAATCCCCCCTACCCCCCTTGAGCAATCAAGGGGGGCCATAGGAGCCTGTCGGTGTCTCCGCAATGGTCGGTGGGGGGGTCTTTAGCGAGGACGGACGGGGACGCGCCGTGACAGAACCCACCTCAGAAAACTGCTTGATTATCACGGAATTTGGGATGCTTCTCGCCTCTCAAAGAATTCCTCTGTTTGACTTTTTCTGGTCGTTTTCCTAAAATGCAGCTACTTTCCATGGAAAAAAACAAAGAAAAACTCTTCTTCGAAGTTCATCAATCTCGGCCTCAGATTCTTTCTTCGGCTCCGGGGAGGATAAACCTCATCGGAGAGCATACAGACTATAATAATGGGTACGTCCTTCCCGCGGCCATCCATCTGAGAAATTATTTTTTAGCGTCACGTAGGCAGGATAACCTGGTTCATGTCTGGGCGGAAAACTTTAAGCAAGAAGAGACATTCGCCCTCGACGAAATCACTCCTTCCGAACAAAACAGGTGGGCGAATTACATCAAAGGAATATTTTGGGTTCTCCAGAAGGAAGGGCATGAGCTGGGCGGCGTCAATGCTCTTGTGTGGGGAGAAGTGCCTTTAGAGTCCGGCTTGAGTTCTTCAGCCGCTCTCGAGGTGAGCGTCATCAAAGGCTTGACGGCGCTTTATGAGATCGAAATTTCCCCAGAGCGAATGGCGAAGCTGGCCCAAAAGGCGGAGAATGACTTTGTCGGCGTGAAATGCGGTCTGATGGACCAGTTCATCGCCGTTTTCGGCCGGAAAAACAGCGCCCTGTTTTTGGATTGCGAAACTCTTGACTTTGAGCTCTTCCCCTTAAACCTGGAGAAAGATGGCCTGGGAATTCTGGTCTATGACACAAAAGTCCGGAGGAAATTGGCTGCTTCCGAATACAACAGGCGCCGCGAGGAGGCTTCGGAGGCCCTGCAAATATTGAGGAAGGAAAAAGGTGTCAGATCCTACAAAGAAGCGACGACATCGCTTCTTGAAGACGCCAAAAGGGCAATGGCTGATGTCCTTTATAGACGAGCTAAACACATAATCAGCGAAGACGAGAGAGTCAAGCAGGCCGTGGAGTCTTTGAAGGCCGATCAATTTTCTGAATTGGGCACGCTGCTTTTTGAGTCCCATGAGAGCCTGAGGGATAGTTATGAAGTCTCCTGTCCGGAGCTCGACCTGCTCTATCAGGTCGGAAAAGAATTCCCTGGCTGTTCGGGAGCCCGTCTTGTGGGGGCGGGATTCGGCGGCTCAGGAATTGCCTTGCTCAAACAGTCGCGGGTCGAAGACTTTGAGAAAAAAATGCTGGCCGAAGCTGAAAAAAACGGGTTTCCCCGGCCTGAATTCCACGTCGTTTCTGTTGGGGAAGGCGCCTCTGCCAAGCATCTCGATGAATAGGGCCGAGCGCTTCAAATATGTTGTTCTCCTGATTTTTAGCCTCTGCTCGAGTTTGACCTTTCCTCAGAGCAGTGACGGGGTCCAGAACATCAAAATAAAAATTATAGCCAGCGTTTTCCCGCTGATGGAATTTGCCGGGGCTGTAGCAGGAGAAAGAGGAGAGGTGAGCCTCCTTCTCCCACCGGGAGCCGGCGTCCACACTTGGCAGCCAAGGGCCAGTGATATCCTGCGCTTATCCTCGGCGGACCTTTTTATCTATGTGGGAGCCGGCCTTGAACCATGGATACCTGATCTCCTAAAAAGCATTTCCTCAAAGAAGCTTCGAATCCTGGCTGTTGCAGAATTCTTGCCTTTGAATGGCCAGCAGAAGGATGGCAAAGATGGGGTTGATCCTCACGTCTGGTTAGATTTTGAATTGGACCGATTGATTGTCAACCGCATCGCCGGGACGCTCTCCGGCATCGACCCCGCTCATGCTTCGTCTTATAGAGCCGGCGCTACGCAGTATGACGAAAACCTCAAAAAGCTCGACGAACACTACTCGATGAGCCTCAATCATTGCCGGCAAAAGACAATTCTCGTTGGAGGGCATGCGGCTTTTGGCTATCTCGCGAAAAGGTACAACCTCGAGCAAATCTCTCTCTATGGACTGAGCCCTGACGCAGAACCGACGCCCAGCCGGCTCATGGACACCATCCAGTGGGCCAGAGACCACAACATCAAAGCCGTCTTTATCGAGGCCAACACAAGCGCTAAAATGGCCAAGGTCTTGGCCAAGGAAATTCAGGCAGAGCTTCTGGTTTTGAACCCGGGAGCCAACTTGAATAAAAAAGAATGGAACTCAGGCCTGACATTTTTTGATATCATGGAAGAAAACCTGAAAAATTTGAAGAAAGGTCTCATCTGTGACTGAAGCTAAAGAGCTCGTTCGGGTCGCGGACATCACCTTTGGTTACAATTCTGTTCCCGTCTTGGAAGATGTGAGCTTCTCGATAGGCCGGGGCGATTTCTTAGCAATTTTGGGACCCAACGGTTCAGGCAAAACAACGCTGATCAAGGTCATTCTCGGACTGCTGAAACCCACCCGAGGAAAAGTCTTGATCATGGGCAAGCCCACTGAAGACTTCAGAGAATGGTCTAAAATTGGATATGTCCCCCAAAAAGCGACCCACATCGACCCTTTTTTCCCCGCCTCCGTCAGAGAAGTCGTGGCCATGGCTTTCTTCTCCAATAAGAAAATCTCTTGGCCAAAAAAGCAATCTGAAGAGAAGGCTATTGAAGCTGCCCTCGAAAGGGTGGGGATGGAGGCGTTTCGAAATTGGCCGATCGGCAGCCTCTCGGGCGGGCAGCAACAACGTGTTTTTATCGCCCGGGCCATTGTCAACTGTCCCGAGCTTCTTTTCCTGGACGAGCCGACCACAGGCGTGGACGCCGCAACCCAGGAGCATTTTTATGAGATGCTGCATCTACTGAATAAAGACCAGAAAATAACGATTGTCCTGGTGACCCACGACATCGGCATTGTCAACAAGCACGTGAACAAAGTGGCCTGTCTTAACCAAAAGCTGGTTTATCATGGCTCTCACGAGGACTTTTGCCAGTCCGAAGCTTTCAAGACCCTGCTGGCCGGCGGGCATCTCGTTTCGCACACCCATTGATCAGAGAATATTCATGGATGCACTTCTGAGCTACGGATTCCTCCAGAGGGCTCTCTTGGCCGGCATCTTCACCGCTATAGCCTGTGCGATCTTGGGTCTTTTCCTCCTCCTGCGCAGGGATGCCATGATCGGCCACGGCTTGGCTCATGTCACTTTTGGCGGCGTGGCTCTTGGGCTCTTCTTGAACATCCTCCCCCTGGCAGTGGCCCTTATTGTGGCCATCCTGGCCTCCTGGGCGATTATGAAATTGAAAGAAAAGGCCGGTCTTCACGGAGATACAGCGATCGCCATTTTTAGCAGTGCGGGGATGGCCCTGGGCATTGCCTTGGCGACCCTGGCAGGGCGTTTTAACGTCGACCTCCTCAGCTATCTCTTCGGAGATATACTCACCATCGACCCGCTCGAAGTCTGGCTCTCCACCGGCCTTGCCGCTGCTGTTGTCATCATGATCCTAGCCAATTATCACAAATTGATGTACCTGACTTTTGACCGGGAGGCGGCCAAAGCCTCCGGAGTCAAGACACAGCGTCTCGACCTTCTCCTGACAATGCTGACATCCGTAACTGTGGTCTTGGGGATGAAGGTGGTGGGAATTCTCCTGGTTACAGCCCTTCTTGTCATCCCCGCGGCTGCCGGCCTGCAGCTTGCGGCGAGCTTTAAACAAGCCTTCTGGATTTCTTCTGCCGTCGCCTTCTTTTCCGTCCTTCTGGGCCTTATCGCGGCTTTTGCCTTCGACCTCCCCGCCTCAGCGACTATAGTCCTTCTTTCATTTGTTCTCTTCGGCATTTTCTTTATCTTGAGAAGGAAAAAGTCTTTCTAAAAGGAGCAGGCTAAACGCTAAGCTTATCCAAGGTCTTCAGGAAAACGGAATAGGCTTCCTGGCCATACAAACAAAAAAGGATTTCCTTGGGGAAATCGCTCTTTCTTAAAAAATCCATCGCCGCCTGGAGCATGATCTCACTGCACTTCTCGACCGGAAATCCAAAAATGCCCGTGCTGATGGCGGGGAAGGCAATATCCTTTATTTTTTTCTCCTTGGCAATCCTGAGGCTGCTTAACGTGGCGCTGGCCAGCTTCGCCTCTTCATTCCCTTCGCCGTTCACTGGTCCGACCGCATGAATCACATACTTGGCTTTGAGGTTGCCGCCACCCGTGATCACGGCCTGGCCCACATCAATCGGGGCCAGCCTGTCGCATTCCTCTTGGATCAGGGGACCGCCGTAAGTCCGGATGGCTCCGGCGACGCCTCCTCCAAGCTTGAGAAATTTGTTGGCGGCGTTGACCACAGCCTCGACATCAAGGAGGGCAATGTTCCCCTCGACAATCCTGATTTTTTTTCCGTCGATAACGAGAAGGTCTTTCATTTTCTCTTTATTATAGCCTAGACGAGGGATGATGCGGCGAGAAGTCCGTAAGATCTTCTTCAATTGTTGCTGTAAACAGCCACTTTGTCCTTGCCTTCTTTTTTAGCCTGATAGAGGGCCATATCGGCCAAAGTAATCAGCTCATCTCCGCTTTGACCATACTCCGGAAAAGAGCTCACGCCTATGCTTATGCTAAACTGGACATCTTCTTTGCGAGAATCGATGCGGAAAGGATAAAGAGAAATCCTTTTCTGGAGTCGCTCGGCGACAGCCTGGGCTTCTTCCTTGTTTGTCTCCGGAAGGATAATCAAAAACTCTTCTCCTCCATACCGGGCGGCGATGTCGGAAGGTCTGATGGTTTCTATGATCAGCTGGCTGAAGTACTTCAGAAGATGGTCTCCGGCCGTATGTCCATACCGGTCGTTTAGGCCCTTGAAGTTATCCAAGTCTATCATGAGCAAGCTCAAAGGGTGATTGTATCTTCTTGAGCGATAGATTTCCTCTTCCAGCCGCTGCCGGATGTAGATTTGGTTAAACAGGCCGGTGAGACTTTCTCTAATGATCAGAGAAGTCATTTTTTCACTGACGGCCAATCCGCTCAAGCAAATCAGCAATATGATGACCATACCCAACGTCAAAATGGACCGGCTCAAAGGCCGAAACCCTATTGTTTCCCAATACTGAGGGATAAAATCAGCAAGCGATGTATAGATGAGGTAGGCGATCGAGAGGATGATAATAGCCCATAATCTGTTTCTTAGACCTTTTGTAACAACAGGGATTCGCGGTTTCACGGCAATCCTTACTTTTTCCTCATCTATATTGAAGAAAATCTTGCCGTCTAACAATAACCGGAAAAGGTGAACTTTGGGGTGATTTTTGTCTTCCTTATCTCACCCCAAAAGAGGGTTTTGTCTGGACTTAGAAAACGCCAAGAAAAGTCTTATAGGGGATGACGAATAAAATGGTTTTTAGGCTTTGTCCAGGTCTTCTCTGATGAGCCGCCTCAATTCTTCGCCGAGTTCCGAAGCTTTTTCCTCGAGAGAATCCGCCTTCTTGCTGATCTCCTCTTTGAAGGCATCATCCTGGATGCCGGGAAGGTTGATCTTGACATTATAATAGGCGCCCTGTGCTGCTGCCTCGGCGATGAGGCCGGCCACTCCGGCGTCGCTCAAAGAATTTCTATTGCCCTTCAGAGCGACAATCTTGGCCAATTCCAATAGGGAAATACTCTTCTCCAGCACAGACAAGGGCACGAGGGTCGCCTCCTTGGAAGCCTTCTCGACGGCAGCCTCTTTTTCTTTGGCCTGCTCTTCGGTCGCCTTGGGCAATCTCGAAGCGTCCATGACTTTGTTGAAAGCCCGGGTGTCTTCATCCACGGCCCTGAGCAATTCATCTTTGAGAATCTGGGCCTTCACGGCCGACTTTTTCATCTCTTGATCGACGCTCTCGTAGCTTTTTTTCCCAACGGTTAAATTGGCCACCATCGAGGAGAGAGCGGCAGAAAGAGCGCCGCACAGGGCGGCCGCGCTCCCTCCACCCGGAGTAGGGGAGTCCAGGGAGAGCTTATTGGCAAACTCTCTCAAGTTGAGACGGAGCAGGGAGTCAGTTGATTCCTTGAACTGATACTCGATAATCTTCTTTTCGGGATCAAAAAGCGTGACATCATTTAACCCAAGAGAAAGGACTGCTATCCGGATGAGCTCTTCCTCGGGAACGCCCGGGCTCTTGCCTTGCTTGGAAAGATAGTATCTTCCCGCCATAATAAGAGCTTCTTTGGGAATCAACCCCACTAACTCGCTTCCGGTGACGCGCAGCCCGAGTTTTTCCGCCTCCTTGACCGCCTCATCGAAGACAAGGTGAGGCGGAGTGGTCTTGTAGTTCGTAAAATTAATGGAAATCTGAGCCACTCCATAGTCCTCGATATACCAACCGACCGCCTTCAAATGTTTGAATCTCCCGGGCAACATGACGGGTTTCCCTTCAGCGTCTCTCACGGTGTTTCCTTCGCTGTCTTTCTTGGCCCGTCCGCTTTCTCGCAACCGGAGGGCGATTTCTTGGGCCAGCCTCCGGTCTCTCGTATTCAGGTTGATGTTGTAGGCAATCAGGAATTCTCGCGCGCCGATGACTGTAGCGCCCGACTTGGGGTTGAAGACCGCTTCTCCATAGTCGGGCGCCCAGTCGGGGTCTCTGAGTTTCTCCGGCAGCCCTTCATATTCTCCCGCCCGGATATTGGCCAAGTTCTTCCTTTCTTCCTTCTGGGCAGCCTCCTCATAAAGGTAAACCGGGATTCGAAGCTCACCGGCCACTCTTCGGGCTAGCTCATGAGCCAGTTTCACGCAGTCCTCCATGGTGACTCCCGAGACAGGGACAAAGGGGCAGACATCGGTTGCGCCGATCCGGCTGTGGGCGCCTTTATGTTTGGTCATATCGATCACCTCGGCCGCTTTGCGGATGGCCTTGAAGGCCGCTTCCTTGACTCCTTCGGGCGAGCCTATGAAAGTCACCACGGTGCGGTTGGTGGATTCCCCCGGGTCTACATCGAGGAGTTTGACTCCCGGAGTTCGCTCGATTTCTTGAGTGATGGACTTGATTTTTTCTTTATCCCTGCCTTCGCTGAAGTTTGGCACGCATTCGACGATTTTCATTCTTCAACTCCTTTGGTCAAAGTGTAACGATAGACTCCCTTGGCATCATAGATTTCTAATTTTTCAAAATCTCTGAGATGATCATAGAGACTGTTTTTGTCTCCGACGATAACGACCACCGGCTTGGGAAGAAGATACCTTTCCGCGGCTTCGAAAACTCTGCTGGAATCGACCAGCATGATGTTTTCATAGAATTTGTTCCAGTACTCTTCTCCCAGAGAAAAGGCCACGATCTCAGAAATCATTCGGGTAAGATTATCCAATCTGTTGACCTGCAGAGGAAAGTTCCCGATCAAATAGGACTTGGCCTGCTCGATCTCGAATGTGGAAATCTTTTCTTTGGCCATTCGACCGAGCTCCTTGAGGATTTCCTGGACGGAAGCGAAGCAAGCCGACGGAATGACCTTGGCCCTGATCAAGTAAACGCCGCAACTCCTGAAGAGCTCCATTTCGCTAAAAGCAAAATAGGCATATTCTCTCGATTCCCTCAGGTTCATGAAGAGACGGCTGTTGGGCGTTCCGCCCAGGACCTGGTTGAGGACGGAAAACGGAAAAAAATCAGGGTCAGCAAGAGGAAAGATTGCATTCCCTATCAAAAGAGTGGCGTCTTTGGCCTGAGGGAGCTCGACATAACAGACTTTTTCGGCGTTGTTGGGTTCGGGAGGAGGGAGCAGAGGTCTCTCTAAATCTTTCTTTTGCCACGTGTTGAGATAATGACTGACTTTCCGCGAACCCGTCGTGAGGTTCAAATTTCCGGCCAAGACAAGGACAGAGTTATTCGGCCGATAATATTTCTCAAAAAAAGCCTGGATATCTTTCTGGCTGATATTCTTGATGACGTCTTCATTGTAGAGGGATTTTTGGTAAGGATGATTCTTGAAGAGAATCCGGAGCAGCTGCCTCCGGCCGACAAATTCAGGGTCTCGCTGCTTCTGAAGAATGCCATAATATTCGGTTCTCTTGAGATTTACAATCTCTTTGTCGGCAAAGGCCGGCTGGAGGAGCATCAGGCTCAAGAGCTCAAGCGCCTGGTCCAAATTCTCATCCAAGAAAAGGAAAGAAAACCGAGAAAAATCAAGAGACGTTGTGGCGAAAAAATTCCCCCCGATCGATTCTATCCGTTCTTCCATATCAGTCGCCGAAACGAGAGGGGTGCCGCGGTTCAGCATCTCGGCTGTAAAAGTGGCCAGACCCGGCAAGTTCTCGGGGGAAGAGCTCTCCCCGGCCAGGACGATGAGCTCCAAGCTGATAAAAGGAAGATTCTTCTGGTAAGCAACGGCCACCGTTAGGCCGTTGCTGAGGCGGACGGACTCGATCACAGGAAGCTTCAACGGTTGAAGAGGATCAGGGAACGGCGGGGATTTCCTGAATCTTTCCTGGGGGAAAGAGGCTATGGAATGCAAAAAGATCAGTCCGCAGACCAGGAAAATCTTTCTCATCTTATTTTCACGTTGAGGAGGATGCTGTTTTCCGGGGTGAGATAGCGGTTGATGGTTCCGATAATTTCAAAAGGTGTGACTCTAAGATATTTTTCCAACTCCTTGGAAGCATTTTCCAGGGCGATGGGTGAAAGAGAAGTCTCAGCCAAGAACAGGGCCTTGTCCAGTGGAGTGGAGAAGCGGTTGACATAATCTTTTTTGAACATATTTTTGGCCTTCTGAAGTTCGGGCCCAGGCACGTAACTCGTCCTCAGCTTGTTGATCTCGGAAAAAATGGCCTTTTGGCAGAGGTCCACCATGATGTCGTTGTTATTCATGGCAAAGATTTTAAAAGCAGCGGCGTCTTTTCGTTTTTCTATCCCGCCGCTCAAATAGAAAGCCAGGCTCTCTTTTTTGATCAATCTTTTGAAAAGACGAGAACTCCCTCCCTTCATCAGAATGTAATCGAGGATCACCAAAGCATAATAATCCGAAGAATAAGGTGGGGCAAGCCGGTAGCCCAAATAAAAAGCCGGGGAGGGAGCGAGGGATTCCTGGAAAACCTCAACCAATTGTTTCTTCCCAGGGAGCTTGGGAGGAGGCATAAGAGGGATGTCCTTGCCTTGGGGAATCGTTTCAAAATACTTCTCGACGAGTTCTTTGGTTTTGGCCAAGTCGATGTTCCCGACGATCGAGAGCACAGCGTTATTGGGGACAAAATAGGAGGCATAGTAATTTTTCACATCGTCCACGGTCAGGTTTCTGACGTCTTCCTCCCGTCCCAGAATGTCGTGGCTGCGGGCAAAATCTGGATAGATAAGGCGGTCGAAGGCCAGCGAGCTTTCATGGTATGGGTCACCGGTCCTCCGCTGAGCGATTTCATCGAGGAGGGACTGCCTGACTTTTTCCATTTTAGCGCTATTGATTTCCAGCGCTTTCATCCGGTCGGACTCGAGCCAGAGGACCAAACCCAACTGGTTAGACGGGACGGTCTGATAAAAGTAGGTGCTGTCTTCAGTCGTGCTGGCATTAGGCTCTCCTCCGATCCTGTTGATATAGCTAATGTGCTGCATCGGGCCTATATTGAGCGAACCCATGAACATCATGTTCTCCAGCAGAAACGCCAGGCCGGTCTTGCCCGGCTGCTCCTGGATGGAGCCGACATTATAGGCCAAGACCACAGAGACAAGAGGAAGGGAGTAATCTTCAGAAAGAATGACTTTGAGGCCGTTCTTGAGTTGATACTGAGTGAGAGGGAAAGGGAAGCCCCCCACTTCCTTCTCGGGCGCAGCAGAGAAGCTGAGCTGCACCAAAAGAATGAAAATCCACCCCAATAAAAATCTTTTTGGCATCACGCTCTTCTTTTCTCTTGGCGGCAGCTCTAAAAATATCATAAAAGAAAGATAAAATTCAATGAACCGGGCCGGGGAAGCGCCGTGGCAGGACGCCTGGTTCACAATTAGCCGTTGAAAATTATGTCCTTATGATATAATATGGCGTTTATTTTGCTGAAAGACGAAGTTAAAGGAGGCCGCCCATGAGCAAAGCCGGAAAGCATCTTTTCAGCTCCGAATCTGTGACCGAAGGTCACCCGGACAAAATCTGCGATCAGATCTCTGACGCCATCCTGGATGACCTCGTCGGCCAGGACCCGCAAAGCCGGGTCGCCTGCGAAACGCTGGTGACCACGGGCCTCGTTTTCATAGCCGGTGAAATCACCACCGACGGATATTGCGACTTTCAAAAAATAGTCAGGAGCGTCGTCAAGGATATCGGATATACTCAAGCCATCTTTGGTTTTGACTACAAAACATGCTGTGTCATCTCTTCCATCCACGAGCAATCCCCTGATATCGCCAGGGGATTGGTAGAGACACAAGAGCACGAGCAGGGCGCCGGGGACCAGGGGATCATGTTCGGCTATGCCTGCCGGGAAACAGAGGAGCTGATGCCCCTGCCGATCATCCTGGCCCATAAGCTCGCCAGGCGTTTGAGTCAGGTCCGCAGGGAAAGAATTCTGCCCTACCTGAGGCCCGACGGAAAATCCCAGGTGACGATCGAATACGATGGAGACACCCCTCGCCGCGTGGAGGCTATTGTCATCGCTGCCCAGCACAACGCAACGGTAAAAATAGAAGACCTGAGAGCTAACATCAGGCAGATGGTTATTAAGAAAGTGATTCCGCCGGGAATGCTCGATAAGAAAACCAAGATCATCATCAACGGAACCGGGCGTTTCGAGCAAGGCGGTCCTCTGGCTGATACGGGAATGACCGGCCGAAAAATCATCGTCGACACCTACGGCGGAGTCGGAAGCCATGGCGGCGGCTGCTTCTCCGGCAAGGACCCCTCCAAGGTGGACCGTTCCGGCTCCTATACGGCGCGCTATATTGCCAAGAATCTAGTGGCCGCGGGAATCGCCGATAAATTGGAAGTGCAGCTCGCTTATGCCATCGGCGTGGCCGACCCTGTTTCGATCATGGTGGACTCCTTCGGCACGGCTAAAATTCACGAGGATAAGATCAAAGAACTGATCCGGGCGCACTTCTCGCTTAAGCCCAAGGCCATGATCAGTGCTCTCGACCTGCTCCGTCCCGTTTACAGAAAAACGGCCTGCTACGGGCATTTCGGACGAAATGAGGAAGGATTCACCTGGGAAAAGAGAGACAAAGCGGAAGCCTTGCGGAAGGCCGCCAGGCTCTGAGCAGCGCTCTCGGAAGGAGGCCTTAATCTATAGTGGTTCGATAGAATCTATCGGAATAATATAATTAGCCTTTTTGGCAAGAGAAGCTATCCAACCGACAAGGGGAGAAAAAATGGATTATGACGTCAAAGATTTGAAACTCGCTCCAAAAGGAAAACTGAAGATGGAATGGGCGGGGAGGTTCATGCCCGTCTTGAATTCCATCAAGAAAAAATTCGCCCAAGAAAAACCGTTCAAGGGTGTCAGAATTTCAGCCTGCCTCCATGTCACGAGCGAAACGGGAAACTTGATGGAGGCTCTGAAGCTGGGCGGCGCAGAGCTCAGACTGACAGCGTCCAATCCTCTGAGCACGCAGGATGCAGTCGCCGCAGCCCTGGTCAAATCTTACGGCGTGCCTGTTTTCGCCATTAAAGGCGAGGATAACAAAACCTATTACCGCCATATCAACCAGTCCCTCGACCACGGCCCGCAGGTCACGATGGATGATGGAGCGGACCTCGTCTGCACCGTCCATTCCCGGAGGAAAGCGCTGCTCAAGAATATCATCGGCGGGACCGAGGAAACGACGACCGGCGTCATCCGCCTGAAAAGCATGGCCCAAAAGAAAGTCCTTCTTTATCCCATCATCGCCGTCAATGATGCCAACACCAAACATCTATTTGATAATCGCTACGGGACCGGCCAGAGCACGATCGACGGCATCCTGAGGGCCACCAATATTTTGCTCGCCGGCCTCCATTTTGTCATCGCCGGCTACGGCTGGTGCGGACGGGGAGTCGCTATGAGGGCTAAGGGCGCCGGTGCTAAAGTCATCATTTGCGAAGTCGATCCCCTCCGGGCCCTGGAAGCTGTCATGGACGGGTTTGAGGTTATGCCTCTCGGCGAAGCCGCTCCGATAGGAGACGTTTTCGTCACTCTCACCGGCGATAAGACCGTCATCACCCGGCCGCACTTCCTCAAGATGAAAGACGGCGCTATCGTCGCCAATTCCGGCCATTTCAACGTGGAGATCGATATTCCCGCCCTGGAGGCGCTGGCCAAAAAGAAAAGGAAAATCAGAGAATTTGTCGAAGAATACGAGCTCCGAAACGGAAAAAAGATCTATCTCTTAGGCGAAGGCCGGCTGATCAACCTGACCGCCGCTGAGGGGCATCCCGCCATGGTCATGGATATGAGCTTTGCCAATCAAGCGTTGAGCGTGCTTTACCTCAGCCGGAAAGGTCCTTCGCTCCAGAAAAAGGTCTATTCCGTTCCGCGGCAAATCGACGAAGCGATCGCCCGGATGAAGCTCAAATCCATGGGGGTACAGATTGACAAGCTGACCGCGGAGCAGAAAAAATATCTCGCCGCTTGGGAAGAAGGAACTTAGGCCGCGGCCTTTTCCTTTTCTTTGATCGCCTTCAGATAAGAATTGAGCTTTTCTTTCATCTCCACGTCTGTGACTTGGGGAGCAATCTTCTCTAAGACCTCAGCCGCTTTGCGCAGCTCATCGTTTTTGAAATAGGCGGCTCCCAAGTTAAAGTTGAAATTTAAATCATCAGGGATAATCCTGACCGCCATCTTGTAACTTTCGATGGCGCCGTAAAGATCATTCCGACTCTCCAAAATCAATCCTTGGAGATTAAAAGCCAGGGCAAACCGGCTGTTGAGTTTGATAGCATTTTCGACATACAAGCGGGCTTTTTCAAAATCCTGCCGGGTGAAATAGAGCCTCGCCAAATTGTAATAGGGCAGCTCTTTGTGAGTGTAATTCGGGTCTTCGATGACTTTCTTGAACTCTTCTTCAGCCTTGTCGATAAAGCCCATTTCTAGATAGACCGTCCCGAGGTTATTGTGGGCATCAGCAAAATCGGGGGCAATTTCAAGGCATTTTTGGTAGAACTTGATAGATTCCTGGAAGTTTCCCCTCATGGAATAGGCCAAGCCCAGCATATTCAAAGATTGATAATGACGGGGGTTGAGGGCAAGCGCTTTCTTGAAATAATTGACGGCTTCGTCGACATTGTTGCTGTTCAGATAAAAAAGCCCGATATTGTACTGGTACTGGGGGTCTTTTTGCTGCTTTTCCTGCGCCTGCACGATTTTTTTCTGGGAAGAGGCGCAAGCAACCAAACTCAGACAAAGCAGGATGATCAAAGTCATGCGATTTTTCATAGCGACCTCTTTTCGACTCTATTTTATGCACCTCATTGATTGTTGTCCACTCCTATTCAACAAAATGGGTGGCACGGCACCAGTCCCCGTATCGTCCGAGCGAATGGTGGTGGGTGGGGGGGTCTTTAGCGAGGACGGACGGGGACGTGCCGTGACAGGCCCCATTTTTAGCTGCCTTTTATTCGACTTTGAGCTTCCTCAGCATCAAATCGCGCAGGGATTCTTTCGGGCTTTTATTCTCGTAAAGGATTTTATAGACTTCCTCGGCGATGGGCATTTCGACGTTTTCTCTTCTCGCCAGGTCTCGAACGGAAATTGTGGTCGAAACTCCTTCAGCAACCATCTTCATCTCGGAAAGTATGTCGGACAAAGGCCGGCCTTTTCCAAGCTCGTAGCCGACATGATAATTCCGGCTCAGCTTCGCCGTGCAGGTGAGGACCAAATCTCCGATCCCGGCCAGTCCCAGGAATGTCTTCTTGGTAGCGCCGAGTTTGGCTCCGAGCCTGGTCAGCTCGGCAATGCCGCGCGTGATCAAAGCCGCCCGCGAGTTGTGCCCGAATTTCAACGAATCCGAAATTCCTGCGGCCAAGGCAATCACATTCTTCGATGCTCCGGCAAGCTCGACGCCGATGATATCCTTGCTCGTGTAAGCCCGAAAATAGATGTTGGAGACGAGATGCTGGACGGCTTTGGCAAAATTTAACTCTTTTGAAGCGATCACTACGGCCGTGGGATGCCTGTCCGCCACTTCACGGGCAAAACTCGGGCCCGAGAGGACGGCAAGATGAGGCAGAGAGTGGGCCGCAAAAATGTCCTCCATGACTTCGGTCATCCTTTTCAAGGAGCCTTCTTCGAGGCCTTTGGTCAGACTGACAACAATCTGATCGCGAGAAAGAGATGGGACGATATCCCAAAAAATCTGACGGCAGAACCGCGAGGGGACGGCAATAAAAAGAACCTCTGCAGACCTGGCGGTGTCCTTAATATCTTCAGAAAAGGAAACCGAAGAAGGAAAAGCATGCCCGGGAAGGAAGACGCTGTTCTGGCGCGTCTTGCGGAGATCCTCTAAAACCTCCTTTTCCCTGACCCAGAGCCGAGTTTTAACCCGAAGCCGGCCGAGATGAAGGGCAAAGGCCGACCCCCAGCTCCCTCCGCCGATGACTCCCGCTTCCGTCATTTCTTAGCCCCTCACTCTCTGTCCAAATTTTCTTTCTCGGCCTCCGAGCAGCCTTTTGATGTTGCCCGCATGCCGGAGAGCAATGACCACAAAAATGGCCAGCCCCAACAGAGCCAATTCTCTATCACCTTTGAGAAAATATGCAGAAAGAGGAAAAGATAAAGTGGCCAAGAGCGACCCCAAGGAGACAAAACGGGTGGCGGCAATGATACCCACAAAAATAGCCAAGCTCAGAAGAAAGGGGAGTGGCGCAAAAACAAGGTAGGCGCCCATGGCCGTCGAAACCCCTTTGCCGCCTCTGAATTTGATAAAAATCGGAAAGCAGTGTCCCAGCACGACCAGAAAGGCCACTCCTAAAGCGATCCGTCTATCAGGAAAAAGACGCAGCGCTGCCCATACCGGCAACACGGCCTTCAAAACGTCTATGACCAAGACAGGAAGGGCATACTTCCATCCTTTAAGCCTCAGGACATTGGTGGCGCCTGTGCTCTGACTCCCGAAGCCGCGAATATCCTTCTTCTCGCCCAGCCGGAAGAAAATATATCCCGACGGAATCGACCCGACAAAGTAGGCCAGAGCAAGAAAAAGAATCTTCATCCTAATGGAAACTCCGAGAGAACGCTGTATTCTGCGCCAGAAGGCTTGAGAGTGCTTTTAAAAAAAGTGACCTTTTGGGCCTCCATTTTCCCAAAAGCTGTTTCTTTGTTCTTTTCCAACTCTGACAGAAGGGACTCGAGTCGGGAGGGAAATTTCACCCGGCCCAAAGTCAGATGGGGATGGAATTCCCTTTTTTCCCGGGCGAAACCTAATTTTTCCATGCCGCTTTCAATGTCTTCCTGCAGGACTTTAAGCGAGGGGTCTCCCTGGATGCCGACCCAAAGGACTCGCGGGTCTTTTTTGCCCGGCGGGAACCAGCCTGTGCCCAGAAGTTTCAAATCGAAAGGCTTGTGATTCTTGGCGATATGTTCGACCGTGCTCGCTATCCGTGAAACATCCTGGTCGGCAATTTCACCCAAGAACTTCAAGGTCAGGTGCATGGCCTCAGCGCTGACCCAGCGGATATTTTTTCCGTTTGGTCGAAGCTCGTCGATCAAGGCTGCCAAATTCTTCTTCAACTGACTATCCAAATCGATGGCGATAAAAGTCCTCATCTTTTTTCCCTTTTTGCTCTCTTCGCTTGCTGGAGAAGATGTCTTCGGAGCATGTCCAGGGCTTTTTGCGTCGACTGGAACTTGACCTGCTCTCTTTTCCCCAAAAAAAGATTTTTCTGGACTTCTGTTCCTCCTTCCCAGGCAAGGGCGATAAAAACAAGGCCAACGGGTTTTTCCGGAGTTCCACCTGTGGGGCCGGCGATTCCTGTAATGGCCAAGCCATAGTCAGCTTGGGCCTTGTTTCTGATGCCTTGGGCCATGGCTCGGGCCACAGGAAAGCTCACCGCACCGCTGGTTTCGACGAGCGAAGGAGGAACACCCAGGAGATCGACTTTGGCGGCATTGCTGTAGGTCACAGCCGACTCCAAAAAATAATCAGAGCTGCCGGGAATGTTTGTCAGCCTGTGGCTGAGCAATCCTCCTGTGCAGGATTCCGCGGCAGCCAGGGACTGCTTCTTTTTCCTCAAAAGCCGGCCGATGACTTCCTCCAGCTCTTCTCCTGACTCGGAGAAGACATTATTTTTTAACCGACTCAAAAGATTCCTTTTCAACTTCACAATCTTCTTCTCGGCATCCAAGGCATTGTCTGGCGAGAAGGAAGTCAGATGGATTTCGATTTGACCGGGCGAAGCCAGGATCGTGACCTTCACATCAGGCTTCTTGGGATAGAGGTCGGAAATCAGCATCTCAATCCTCGACTCCGTCAATCCCGTAATCTTGAGAACCTTGCGCGATAAGTAACCCCCGCGCTCCTTTTCGAGGCGCGGCCAGACCGATTCTTCGAACATGGGCTTGAGTTCGTGAGGCGGGCCCGGCAGAAGGATAATCCTTTTTTTCCCGACTTCAAGCCATTGACCCGGCGCTGTTCCGTTCCTATTCAGCAAGGCCGCAGCACCCTGGATAAGGTAGGCCTGCTTTCTATTAGAAGCAGGCATAGGCATGCGTCTCCGTCTAAACCGTTCTTCGATTCTTTGGAGGATGTCTTGGCTTAATTGGAGCTTTCTTTTTAAAACTGCGGCGAAGGCCTCCCTTGTCTTGTCATCTTCAGTGGGGCCGAGACCACCTATGGCCAAAACAAGGTCAGCCTGGTTGAGAGCCTCCTTAACACGGAGCCGAAGGTCATTCATATCATCGCCGACGATGGTCTTGAAGGCGACCTCGAAACCCAGCTCATTAAGGCGTTCTGTCAGGTAAAGCGAATTCGTGTCCTGATAATAAGGCGTGAGGAGCTCCGAGCCGACAGCCATGATCTCGACTTTAGAGGAAGTTTTGTTTTTCACTTCAGATAGAGATAAAGGTGGAGGATGATTTTGGCCATCACTGCGGCCACAAAGTCATCAGCCATGATTCCCCATCCTTCGGGAAGCCTTTCTGCCTTCGAGACAGGGTAGGGCTTGACGATATCAAAAAAACGGAAAAGAGCGAAGGAAATGGCGAGCGCAGCCCAGGTCGGTGGGACGAGGAAAAGAACAAAAAGCTGGCCGCAGGCCTCATCAACGACATTCTTTCTCGGGTCTTCCTCCCCAAGCTCGCGAGAATAAGCTGTAGAGGAAATAACGCCAAGGATAGTGAGGAGAAAAAGAAGAAGCAGGACATAAGGCCAGGGCAGACGGGAGAGGCAGAATTTGTAAAGGAGCACGACAGTTAGGCTTGCTGCTGTTCCCGGAGCTAAAGGAAAGAATCCAAGGCCAAAAAAAGTGGCGATGACCCTCCCTATCTTTTTCATCGGACGATTTTCCCGTGTAAATCATATACATCTGTCGCCTCGATTTCAACTTTTTCTAAAGGCTTTAAGCGCCTGAGCGTCGAGCGGTCATCTCGGAGATAAACTACCCCGTCAACTTCCGGCGCTTGAAACCGCGCCCTGCCGATAGATGCTTTGCCAGAAACCGCTGATGGGTTTTCAATCAAGACTTCGAGCCGCTGGTTCAGGTATTTTTTGATAATGGCGGAGGATATTTCGGCTTGGATCTGCATGATCTCTTTTTGTCTTTTGAGTTTCTCGCTTTCAGGAATAGGATCGTCCCTGTGGAATGAGCCTGTCCCTTCTTCAGGAGAATAGGTAAAAACGCCGAGATGGTCAAACCTTGCCGCTTGGACAAATGCCTTAAGGCCTTCAAACTCCTTCCGTCCCTCGCCAGGGAAACCGACGATGAGGGAAGTCCGTAGGGTAACCTCGGGAAGCCGCCTCCGAATCTTCTCGATCAAAGCGAGAGCTCTTCTCCCATCCATGCTCCTTTTCATCGCTTTGAGGATGTCGCGGTCGGCATGCTGAAAGGGGATATCGAGGTAGGAACAGATTTTTTCCTCCGACATGATTTCGAGCAGAGCATCGGTGATCTCTTCGGGATAGCCGTAGAGAAGGCGGATCCAGCGGATTTCGGGCACATCGATGAGCCGGCGAAGGAGTTTGACTAAGCCGTCTTTTACTCCCTTGTCCCGGCCAAAATAGGTGGTATCTTGAGAAACAAGATTTATTTCTTTAACTCCTCTGCGGCCCAGCTCCTTGGCTTCCTCGACGATCGAAGAGATGCTGCGAGACCTGTAAGGACCTTTAATCAAGGGGATGGCACAAAAAGCGCACTCGTGAGAACATCCTTCTGAAATTTTTAGGTAGGCCCAAGAAGGAGGGGTGGAAAGCAGCCGCGGTGTCGTGTGACTGCAGAGAAAAGTTTCCTGTCCACGGCGGAAGGACCTGCCTTCTATGGCTTGGACAATTTTGTCAAAGTCCTTTACCCCGAGCCAAACATCGACCTCCGGATATTTGGACCTCAGGTCCTGTTTGTATCTTTCCACATAACAGCCCGTTGCGACGATTATTTTTCCCTTTTTTCTTCTCTTGAAGGCTGCGGCTTTCTCAATAGCCTGAATGGCCTCCTCTTTGGCCGGTTTAATAAAACCACAGGTGTTAAGGATGACGACGTCCGCTTTCTCAGGATCTTTCAGGAAACCATAGCCCCGTTGGCGGAGATATCCGAGCATGACTTCGCTGTCAACGAGGTTTTTGGCGCAGCCGAACGTGACGAGGGAGACCGTTTTTTCCTGCGTCATTAAGGATAGATTCGGTAGAGAAGACGGGGAAAGGGAATCGTCTCCCGGATGTGCTTGATCCCGCAAATCCAGGCCAACGTCCTCTCGACACCCAGGCCAAACCCAGCGTGGGGGACACTGCCGTATTTTCTCAAGTCAATGTACCATTCATAAGCTTCCCGCGGAAGGTTTTGCTCTTTGAGCCGCTGCTCGAGGAGAGAGAGGTCGTGAATTCGCTGCCCTCCGCCGATAATCTCTCCGTAGCCCTCAGAGGCCAAAACATCCACGCCGAGGGCCAAATCAGGCCGCTCCGTGTCAGGCTGCATGTAAAAAGCCTTGATCTTGGCCGGAAAATGAGTGACACACACAGGGCTATCAAAAATCTCAGAGATCAAAGTCTCTTCAGGAGCCCCGAAATCATTCCCCCAAGCCATCGAGGACCCTTTTTCCTGAAGAAGCCGAAGAGCCTCTTCATAGGTTACACGCGGAAAAGGCTTCTTGATTCTCTCAAGCGGGCCGGCATCCCGCTCCAAGATCTCCAGCTCCTGCTTCCTCTTTTCCAGGACTCTTCCAAGGATAAATAGGATGAGGTCTTGGGCTAACTCAATAGTATCCTCAAGCGTGGCGAAAGCGACTTCCGGCTCGACCATCCAGAACTCGATCAGGTGGCGTCGTGTCTTCGACTTCTCAGCGCGGAAGGTCGGCCCAAAACAGTAGACTTTTCCAAAAGCCATGGCCGTGGCTTCATTGTAAAGCTGCCCGCTCTGGCTGAGGTAAGCTTTTTGATCAAAATATTCTGTCTCGAAAAGAGTTGTCGTCCCCTCACAGGCACTGGGCGTCAGAATCGGCGTGTCCATAAGACGGAAGCCGTGGCCGTCAAAAAAATTGCGGATGGCCTTGATGAGCTCGGCCCTGACCTCGAGGATGGCATGCTGCTTTCGGGACCGGAGCCAGAGATGCCGGTGTTCCATCAAAAAGCGCGTGCTGTGCTCCTTGGGCGTAATAGGATAG
>CAZKEW010000015.1:0-20005 GCA_964551885.1 uncultured Eubacteriales bacterium | reverse complement strand
AGGTAAGTGTCTCCGCAATGGTCGGAAGGGAGCGAATCCCTTGACCAAGCTAAAAGACAATTACGGAAATAGAGATGCTATCCTTCTTTTGATTTTTTTTGTCTTTTACCCTTCGATTCTGGTATAATCCCTTTTCCAATGAGGAGGTCGAGCCGTGCATAAAGTCGACGAGGAAACAGAGCTCCATGTGATTACGTCCAATGAACCCGGAATTCTGGGCCGTGTTTTGGGAACGCTAGCCAATGCCGGCGTGAATCTCAAAGCGCTCAGCACCTATTCTGAAAAAGACAAAGGACATTTCCTGCTCATCACCGCCGACAACAAAAAAGCCGAAAAAGCTCTCAAGGCACTGGGCTATAAAGTCAAGACGAACAAGGTAGTCACAGTCGAGATCGGCGACCGTATCGGCGCGGGCGCAGAAATCGGAGCCCTGCTCGCCAATGCCATTATCGATATCGATTACTGCTACGGCACATCCGCCGGGTTGGGCAGAGCCCTTTTAGTCTTCAAGACCAACAATCAGAAAAAGGCCCTGGAAACCCTCAAATAACATAGTATTCCGATAGAACCTATCAACAACAGAAAAATCGTAGTGGGGAGGAATTCTCTAAGCCAGGGGGATGACTTTGAAAATCACGCCCTTCGGGTCGGGGCAGGTCAAGAGCTCTGTCTCGGAGATCCAATCATCATCAGGGAGTTCGTCCTCTCTCTGTTTGGTGGTTAAAAAGGGGAAAAGGCTGTTGAGGGCGTAGATGCAGACTCTCTTGCCCGCGGGTATCTCGATCGTCCCTTCGCCTCTGATGAAAAAAGTGTCACCAGCCTTGTGCTTGGCGCCGCAGCGCTCTTTGACCTTGAGAACTTCTATTTTTAATTCTCTCATCCCTCCTCCTTTATCGAATCAACTATACAAGCTCTGGAAAAAAAAAGCAATGGGCGCATTGACAAAGCAAAAATTTTTGTCATACAATAAATTTTCAGAGCGTAGACCATAAGGAGGCCAATATGGCGAAAGCAGAACCTAATGTCGTTCCGTTGTGCGATGTCTTGCTTGTTTTGCTTATCATTTTCATGGTTATAACGCCGATCGTCCAAAAAGGAATCGATGTTAAACTCCCGGAGACCACGGCCGAGACAGGCGGAGGAATGCCCACCGGTTTGATCGTGCTCACCCTGAAGAAAGATATGACGGTCCTGATCAATCAGCAGGCCGTGGAGTTTAAGGTCCTCCAGGATGAGCTCAGGCGAATTTACTCGGCGCGTCAGGATAAGACCATTTTTATCAGAGCGGACGCCAAACTCCCCTACAGCCGGGTCATTGAACTGATCGATATCGCTAAGGGAGCAGGTGTGGAGGTCCTGGGAATCATTCCCGAGTATTTTACGGAAGAGACAACCTAGCTTTCCTCTCTTCTCGCCTTCTCTGACTCAGACTATGAGAAAAAGAATCCTTTTTCTGACTTTAGTTATTTTCTGTTTCGGTAAGATGATGCCCGGCCAAGTAGAACTCTTAGGCGAAATAACGCAAGATGAAATTCTTCGGAGCCTCCCTGAATGGCAGGCTGTCGTCGAATCTTACTCTTCTAACCTCGATATTGTAAGCCAACTGCAGGCGGTCAACGAAGAAATCCAAATCGAAATCTTCCTCGGGACCTGGTGCCCCGACTGTAGACAGCATGTGAGCGCTTATTTCAAGATTATGGATATGGTCCAGAACCCTCTTATCCGGACGACCTATATCGGTATTCCCCGAAACAGGGACGACCGCCAAAAATACATCCAGGGAAAAGACATCGAGAGAATCCCGACCTTTATTATCACCATTAGGGGCCAGGAAGCCGGGCGGATTATTGAAACGCCTCAGACTTCGGTGGAAGAAGACCTCTGGAAGATCATTCAGGGGAAAATTAAGGCTCGCTTTCCGTTTATTTGATCGGGCCGATCACCTCGCGAGAAATCACCAGGCGCTGAATCTCATTCGTCCCTTCATAAATTTGCAGCAGCTTGGCATCCCGCATTAACTTCTCCATCGGGTAATCCTTCATGTAGCCGTAGCCGCCAAAAAGCTGCAGAGCCTCGACAGTCGTCCGCATGGCGATATCCGAGCCGAAGCACTTGGCCATGGCGGACTCTTTCCCGCACGGCTTGCCCTGGTCCATCAGCCAGGCTGCGTGCCAAACAAGGTGACGCGCTGCGTTGACATCCATGGCCATCTGGGCAATCTTGAAGGCGGTGTTCTGGAAAGTGGCAATGGGTTTGCCGAATTGGATTCTCGTCTTGGCATACTCGATGGCATACTCGAGAGCCGTTCTCGCCACTCCGACACCGGCCGCCCCGACCGAAGCGCGCGTCTTGTCCAGAGTCCTCATGGCGACAAGAAAGCCCATCCCCTCTTTTGACAGGAGATTCTCCTCGGGGATTTTGACATCTTCGAAGAAGAGTTCGGTGGTGTTGGAAGCGCGATGACCCATCTTGTCTTCTTCTTTGCCTATGGTGATGCCGGGTGTTTCCCGCGGCACGATAAAAGCGCTGATGCCGCGCGGTCCCCTTTCGGGAGCGGAATTGGCGAACACGACATAGAGGCCGGCAATTCCGCCGTTGGTGATGAAACACTTGGAGCCGTTGATGACATATTCCGAGCCGACCTTTTTGGCTGTCGTTTTGAGCGATGCGGCATCCGAGCCAGCCTCTCTCTCGGTCAAGCAGAAGGCGGCAAAAGACATCTTTTTGGTGAATGGCGTTAGGAATTTCTTCTTCTGTTCCTCAGTGCTGAAGAGGATAATGGGTGTGAAGGCAAGCGAACTGGCCATGATCGTAGTGAACATTCCGGCACAGCCTGCAGCCAATTCCTCGCTAATGATGGCAACCTCCAGCTCCTTCAGTCCTCCCCCATCATATTCCTGGGGGATATTGCAGGTGATAAACCCCGCTTCGAAAGCCTTGCTCATGACCTCTTCCGGAAATTCTCCTCCCTTATCATACTTGGCCGCGTTGGGCTTCATTTCCTTCTGGGCGAATTCGCGGGCCATTTCTTGAAGGGCCAGTTGCTCCTCACTCAAGCTAAAATCAATCACTGTCTCCTCCTACTTCTTTCTTTTCCTGACCTTCTCAGCCAAATCTTCTTTCCCTTATATACTGGAAGCCCCAGCGAAGTCAATTTGTTTGAGGGGAAGGCTCTGGCTGTTTTTTTGGGGGGACGGTTCTCATCGAGAACCGTCCCCATCTTTTTCTTGAAAAATGAACTTTTCTCGAGCGAGACAAAACCTGGGATTGGGCAAGCCAAGAACTTTTTCGACAATATCCTGCGAGCGAAGGCCGCGGCGGGAGGTATGAGGCAGGCATAGAAAAAGCTGGTTCTTATTTTTATCCGCCCAGAAGCTCGTCAAGGATTCAAGATTTTGCCTCCAAAATTCAGCCATTTCTTCTTGGACGAAGTCCTGATCATCTTCTCCCGCCCTGTTTTTTTCCTGCTTTCTGATTTCGAGCGCTTTCTCGACGTCTGGGTTACCGAGGTCCACTGAGTAAATCATCCCTCTAATCCTGTTATTCAAAGGCAGGTCCGATTCAGTCAGATTTCTCAGTAAGGAAATCCTTATCCCCGAACCCAGATATCGGTTCAGGCGCCGGACAAACTTCTTCTCATCAAAATGATAAAAGGACTTGAACTCAAAACATTCGGCCTTCCCTTCCATGCCCAAAGGAAGCGCCGGCCCGTAAGAGATGAGCATCTTGGGGTGAAAACCTTCAGAATACGTCAGCTCGATCCCGGCCCGGCGCAGAGCTCTCTGGAGGTGATTGGCCAGGTCGAGATGGGACAAAAACCGAGCCCGGCCGGATTTTGAATAAATAACCTCATAACGAAGAATTCTGTCTGCACGTTCCCCAAAAAGAGAACATTTTCTTGTTTTCAATTTCAGATCCGGAGAAAACTTTCGCTCGGGGCGAAGCCCTGTATCACATCCCTGGCACCGGCTGCAATTGGCTTCAAGACAAGACGGTGTTGGCTCTTCCTGCCTGGCTTTTTTCAATTCGGCAAGGAGGAATGCCTTTTTCAGCCCCGTATCGATATGGTCCCAGGGAAGGACGGCTTCCGTGTCCAGAGGGCCGAGATAGACCCGGTAATCCAAATTCTCTGCGGTGAATGCCTCCTCCCAAAAAGAAAAACTAAAATAATCTTTCCAGCTATCGAAACGAGCACCTTTTTCCCAGGCCTGGATAAGCGCTGATCCAAGCCTCCTGTCTCCCCGGGAAAAAACGCCCTCAAGGATGGAGGTTTTTGCCGGATGCTCCTTCATCTTGATCGACGGGAACCGGCGCAGCCGGGAGCGGATAAATCGCTGCTTTTCTTTCAAGCTCTCTTCCTCTTCCATAGCCAGCCACTGGAAAGGTGTGTGCGGCTTGGGAATAAAGGAAGACAAGCTCAGGTTTATCCGCGGGGGCGTCTTGATGATGCTCTTTCCCATTCGGATAATCTCTCCGGCCAGGTGGACGATGCCTTCCAGATCATCCTGCGTTTCGGTAGGCAGGCCGACCATGAAATAGAGCTTGAGAAGCTGCCAGCCCCGGCTAAAAGCATGAGCTGCTGCATCAAGGATATCCTGATTTTTTAGATTTTTGTTGATCACACGGCGAAGCCTGTCTGTCCCGGCCTCGGGCACGAGAGTGAACCCGGTTTTCCTCACTCTGAGGATACTTTCGGCCACAGCGGAAGTCAGTCCTTGGGGCCGGAGTGAGGACAGAGAAAGAGAGATTTTCTGCTTGGCCAGTCTTTCCATGAGAGCCGCGACGGTCTCTTCCAGGTATGCGTAATCGCTGACTGAGAGGGCAGACAGAGAGACATCTTCATAACCCGTCGAGCGCAGGCTTCCACAAATACTTTTCAGGACAGAAGATTGGCTCATAATCCTGAAAGGAAAATAGATATTTGTGGCCTGGCAGAAACGGCATCTCTGCGGACAACCTCTGGCCACCTCAACGGTCACTCGGTCGAAAACGACTTGAATGTCCGGAACTACAATCTCCTCGGGGAAGGGAACTTTTCCCATGGGAGAAAGGCATCTTTTTTTGATTTTTGCGGGTATCCCTTCTTTGGGCCGGCGCGCCAGGAGCGGTGAACACGAGGGCAGATAGCTTTCATACAAGCGGGGAAGATAAACGCCCTGGATCTTGGCAAGCTCACTCAAGATCTCGTCTTTTTTTGCCCCGCTTTTCCGCAAGAAGACATATTTTTCGACGATTTCCGGAAAGCCTTCTTCCCCGTCTCCGAGGAAGACAGCATCAAAGATATCCGAGACCGGCTCAGGGTTGAAAACGGCCGGACCGCCGGCAATGATGAGAGGAAAACCATCATCTCTTTCTTTTGCTAAAAAAGGGATGCCTCCAAGGTCCAGAATGGTCAGGATGTTGGAATAATTGAGCTCGTAGAGAAGGGAGAATCCGAGGATATCGAAATCGCGAAGGGGAATCTTATTCTCCAAAGAGAAGAGCAGCATCTTTCGAGACCGAAGTTTCTCCTCCAGGTCGGGCCCGGGGGCAAAAACCCTTTCCGCCAATATAGACGGATGGCCATTGAGGACGGAATAGAGAATTTTCTGCCCTAGATAAGACATGCCTATTTCATAAACATCGGGAAAGGCCAGGGCGATCTTAGCTTCGGCTTCCACGGGATTCTTCTTGATTTCGTTCCACTCGCCGCCGACATACCGGCCGGGCTTTTCGACCTGTTTGAGAACGTCTTCGACAGCTTGTTCGTAACTCATCCTTCCCCTAAAAAATCTTCTTTCCAAGAAAGGCGCCTAAATATTGACGAACCTTCTCATTTTGACATTCAAGACAAGACTCAAACCCAAGAAGTTGGTCAAAAGGGAAGAGCCTCCGTAGCTGAGCAGCGGGAGCGGTATCCCGACAATCGGGAAGAGACCGATGACCATAGCCACATTGACCAGGACCGGAAAAGTGAACATCAAACTGATCATAAAGATGATGTAGACGCCTGTTCTATCCCTTGCTTTTGCAGTAGAGCGAAAAAGCCTGGCAATAAACAAATAATACAAGAACAGGATAGCTGCCACACCAAGAAAGCCGAATTCTTCCCCGACCACGGAGAAGACAAAATCTGTGTGCCGGGCGGGGAGAAACTTAAGCTGGCTCTGCGTCCCCTTTTTAAACCCTTTGCCAAGAAATCCCCCCGAGCCGATGGCGATCTTGGATTGGAGGATATGGTAACCCGCACCTCGTGGATCTTTCCCCGGAAAGACGACCGTCGTCAGCCTTTTCTTCTGATAATCTTTGAGGTAATAATTCCAGCCGGCGATACCGAGCAAAACAGATAAAACGAGAATCCATGCCAGGGCTTTCCGTTTTAGGCCCGCTAAAATAAGAGAGCCCAAGAGCATGGGGAGAAAGCTCACGGCTGTGCCCAGGTCCGGCTGCAGAGCGACCAAGATAAAGAGAATGGCCACAAGCCCGGAGCTCGCCAAGACGGCGCTTCTCGAAACATAGTTCCTTTTGTATTCGGAAAACAATTGGGCCAGGACAAGAATGATGGCGATCTTGGCCAGCTCTGAAGGCTGGGCCTGAAAATACCTGAGCTTGATCCAGCTTCCTTTCGCCGTGAACTGACTGAAAAACAACATGCCGATGAGAACCATGACCATGAAGCCATAAAGATAAAAGGAGTAAGTCAAAAGGATTTTATAGTCGACAGTGAGAAAAAGAAAAAGGACGACAAGGCTCCCCGCGATGAACAAAAGCTGTTTCAAGAAATATTTTCCTGGCAGGTAATGAGAGGAGCTGTAAATCACCAAAACTCCGATGAGAGAAATAAGAACGAGCAGGACGATGAGAAACCAGTCGATGTTCTCGATCAAGCGCCGGTCAATCATATTTTTTCCGGTAAAGGTCGAATAATTCTTTGGCGAGGGGAGCCGCCGTCGCTCCTCCCAGCCCCCCGAATTCCACCAGCACAGTGACAACAACACGAGGATTATCCCTTGGAGCAAAACCGGTGAACCAGGAATGGGTCTTGATCTTTAGGCCAAGCTTCTCGGCTCTCTCTCTGCCGATGACCTGCGTCGAACCTGTCTTTCCGCAGACGTCAAACCCATCGACCATGGCCGCATGACCCGTGCCGCCTTCATTCACGCATTTCCACATCCCCTTGATGACCTTTTCGAAAATTTCGCGCTTGATTTTTTCGGAGGCATCCGGAAGCGAAAGCTCCTTCCCTTGCTTCTGAGCTTGGAATGGAGACTTGAGAAGGTGCGGCACAACCTTCCTTCCCCGATTGGCCAAAAGCGCTGTATGGGCGGCCACTTGGAGAGGTGTCACGACCAGAGGTCCCTGGCCGATGGAGACGGAAATGGTTTCTCCGGCATACCAGTCTGTTTTTCTGACGCTCCTACTCCACTGTTCTGTCGGCACGAGTCCTTCTTTTTCGCCAGGGAGGTCAATTCCTGTTTTATCGCCTAATCCCAGGATCTTCGCAGATTCGGCGATCCGGTCAATTCCCATCCTGCGGCCGGTGTTATAGAAATAAATATTGCACGAACGACGAATAGCCTCAGTCAGATTGAGGACGCCATGTCCTCCTGCGAACCAACAGGAAAAAGGACGTCCATAAAAGCGGGTTGTGCCAGCGCAGAAAAAAGTTGTCTGCTCGGTGATTACGCCGGCACTCAAGGCTCCCAAGGCAATAGTGAGCTTGAAGACTGAACCGGGGGCATACAAACCTCGGATCGCCCGATTCTCCAAGGGATAGTCAGGCCGATTGATAAGGTCCATCCATTCTTCAGGAGTGAAGCGGCTGATGAATTTATTGGGGTCATAGGTCGGATAGCTAACCAGGGCCAAAACCTCATTGCTGCGGGCATCTAAAACGACGATGGCCCCTTCCCTTCCCTCAAGCAATTGTGTCGCTTTCTGTTGGAGGTCGAAGTCGAGGGTGAGCTGGATGTTCTGTCCGGCAATGGGTTCTATTCTCCCTACCTCTCCCCGGCTTCGTCCGACGCTGTCAACGACTTCTGTCGATTTTCCGTCAACCCCTACCAAGAAGGATTCATATTCCTTCTCCACTCCAGTCCGGCCGACCAGGTCACCAAGATTTCTGCTATTGTAAGCATCAGATTTTATCTCCTCAGGAGTCAACTCCTGCATATAACCAATCACGTGAGCCGCCAGGCTTCCAAACGGATAAAAGCGCCGGGGATCTGTTTCGACAACCAGCTCAGGAAATTCCAGCTGCCGAGATTCAATCCGGGAGACTTCTACGAGCTCCAGCTTATCTTTGACGACAATCGGTTTGAAAAGCGGAAAAGATTCATACTTGGCTATCCTCGCTTTCAAATCATTTTCCTCGATCTCCAGAAGGCGGCTGACCTCATTCAGGGAGCTTTCACGATTTCGCCAGTTCTCTCTGATGATCGAGGCCTTAAAAGAGGCAGCATTATCGGCCAGGATGACATCATTCCGGTCCAAGATCAAGCCGCGGGGAGCGGTGATCAAATTCTCACGGATGCGGTTGGCTTCAGAAAGCGCCCAGTATTTTTTAAAATCAAGAATCTGGACCTTCCAGAAGAAAAAAAGCAGGAAAAGAAAAAGGATCCCCACCGAGAAAGAAACCTGCTGCGTTCTGTGCAGGATGAAGGAGAGGTCCTCATAAAATTTATTCTTTTCTATCTTCACGCTTTTATACGCTCTCTCCCCTCTTCCTCCGCATGACCTGGAATAGGAGGGTGACAAAGAAGGCGGCGGTCAGAGGCTGGAAGAAAACGAGGCCGCCCCCGATGGCAAACCGCTCTCGGAAGAGAAAAAAAACCAACAATTTCCATAAAGCCAGTTCGATGGCCGAAAGGATTAAGATAAAAACAAAATTGCGAGCCACGGGCGCCACGTTGATTTTTCGGGAAATAAACCCTGTCGTGAAACCCAAAAGGGTTTTCGTTAGCCCGCCCACGCCAAATATACCCAAGGAAAAGGAATCCTGAAGAAGGCCGCACACGGTTCCCATGAGCGCCCCGAAGACTTCGTGTTTCATCAAGCTGAAATAAAGGACGACCCAGGAAAACGCATTGAAAATGAAAAGAAGAGAAGCCGAGATTTTGCCCAGAATGGCGTGAAGGATAACGGCGAGAATGATTCCCAGAACAGCTTCAAAGCAACTTTTCATCCTCCGCTTCCTTTACGACAATTCTCTCAAATCGACGGCAAAAACTGCCACCTCGTCCAGCTCCGAAAAATCGAAATAAGGCTCAATAATAACTTTTTTAAAAAGAGAGGCATCCTCGGCAATAGAGACAATTTTGCCTACAGGAATGCCGGAGGGATAAATGCCGTCATATCCCGAGGTGCGGACCTCTTCACCTTCCGCAATCTCCTTGTTCGTCCTGAGGACGTACTTCATCAAACACGTCCCCTCGGTGTAGCCCGTCAGGATGCCGACAACTTTATAGCGTTCGGATAAAACGCCGACTCCGCTTTCATCATCGGTGATAAGCTGGACGCGCGCCTGCTTCAAAGAGATCGGGTCGATCACGCGCCCGACAAGGCGACCTCGTTTGTCTAAGACAACCATATCTTTTTTCAAGCCGTCCAGCGAGCCTTTGTTCAAAATGGCCGACTTGTAGATCTGGCTCGAATCAAATCCGATCACGGAAGAGACAAGAATGGAACGGGAAATCGTCGAAAGCAAATCCTGAATCTCTTTCTCGCCTTTGAACTTCAGCAGCATGTTCTTGAGAACCTGATTCTCCTGGCGGAGGACGAAAATCTCATCCCGCATCTCCTGATTCTGCCGCTGGACATGACGAAAATAGAAATAGTTGTTCCAGAACCTGCTCAAACTTTGAAAAAAGGAGACGACTCCATGCTGGACAGGGGAAAACAGGGCGAAAAAAGCTCTCTCAAAATACGTCGGCTCATTCCCTTTGGGGACCTGGAGAGAGATCAGGATCAAATGAAAAAAAATCAACCCGGCAAAGATCGCGAGTTTTCTTCTCTCTTTCAGGGAAAAAGGCATGAAAATTTAGCTCAACCTGGGCCTCTCTAATGGAGAGCGATCTTCTTCAAAAGATCAAGGTCATCCAAGAGCTTGCCCGCTCCAAGCACGACGCTGGTTAGAGGGTCATCGGTGACGAAAACAGGCAATTGGGTTTCTTCGCGCAAGCGCTTGTCGAGGTTTTTTAGAAGAGCTCCGCCGCCGGTTAAGACGATGCCGTGGTCGATGATGTCCGCAGAAAGTTCGGGAGGAGTCTTCTCCAGAGCGATCCTGACGGCATTGACGATCGAGGCAACGACATCTTCCAAGGCTTCTCGTATTTCCTGATCGTCAATAACGATCGTCTTGGGGATGCCCTCGCGGAGGTCCCTTCCTTTGATCTCCATGGTCAAGGGCTCATCCAAAGGATAGGCAGACCCGATCTGGAGTTTGACCAGCTCGGCCGACCTCTCGCCGATCAGCAGGTTGTACTTTTTTTTCAGGTACTGGATAATCTCCTCATCCATCTCGTTGCCCGCGATCCTGATGGAATGATTGAAGACGATCCCGTTGAGAGAAATGACAGCGATGTCGGTGGTGCCGCCGCCGATGTCGACCACCATATTTCCTGTCGGCTCGGAAATCGGTAGGTCCGCTCCCACGGCTGCCGTCATCGGCTGCTCCACGAGGTAGACCTCCGAAGCTTTGGCCCTCATCGCTACGTCTTTCACCGCGCGCCGCTCCACCTGAGTAATGCCTGTAGGAATCCCGATGACGATCCTCGGCCGCAGCCAAAAGCCTCGGTTGTTCGTCGCCTTCTTGATGAAATAATCGAGCATTTTCTCGGCAATCTCGAAGTCGGCAATCACCCCATCACGCATAGGCTTTATCGTTGTCACAGACGCGGGCGTTTTTCCGAGCATCTCCTTAGCCCGGCTTCCGACGGCCTCGACTTTCCCGGTGAGCTTGTTGACAACGACAATCGAAGGTTCTTGGACGATGATTCCCTTTCCCTTGAGGAAGACAAGCGTGTTCGCCGTTCCCAAGTCTATGGCCAGATCACAAAAGAGCCTTTCTTTGAACCAACTTATGATACTCATTGTAATCCTATAACCAAGATATTGTATTCTATGGCAATATTCTTTTCAAGGCAAGCATTAAAGAATGGGGACGGTTCTCAACGAGAACCGTCCCTTGAATAGTCTCTTGACTTACCAAGATAAATTTTAATATACATTAAGGCAACTCATTATTAAAGGAGGAAAGGGATGAGCTACAAACCATACGTCCCCGAAAAAACAGACCTCAGGGAATTCACCCTGAAGGCCCTGATCCTGGGCGTTATCTTGACCGTCATCCTCGGTGCTGCCAACGCCTACCTGGGGCTCCGGGCCGGCATGACGATTGCCGCCACCTATCCTGCCGCCGTCATAGGAATGGCCGTTCTCAAGCTTCTGCGAGGATCGATCTTAGAAGAAAATATGGCCAGAACAGTGGGCTCGATCGGAGAGTCGGTAGCCGCAGGCGCGATCTTCACCATTCCCGCTTTTGTCATCGCCGGGGCCTGGACAAAGTTCAATTCCGTCGATGCCTACCTCAAATCGACGGCCTTGATGTTTGTCGGCGGCTTGCTCGGGATTCTCTTTGTGACCTTCTTGAGAAGAGTCATGGTCACAGACCCTGAGCTTGCCTTCCCTGAGTCAGTCGCCGCTGCCGAGATTCATAAAGCGGGCCAGAAAGGAAGCCAGGGGGCCAAATTCCTCTTTCAAGCCATGGGCATAGGAGCTTTAATATATGCCCTTGGGGTAGTGCGGATCTTTGCCGCCACGAAAGAGTTCATCATCAAAGTGGGCAACATCGGTGCCAGCTTCGTGAGGTTGGGCGCTGAGAAGGCTGCCCCGAAGGTCGATGCCGGCGGGACAGTGTCTGTTGCCGGTCCGGGGATTTATCCAGCTTACATCGGCGTCGGCTATATTATCGGCCCGAGGCTGGCGTCACTCAACTTCGCCGGCGGAGTTCTCGCCTGGGGACTTTTCGCCCCTCTCCTCATGTTTTTCCTTGGACCTCAGCTGGTCGAAAAATTCTACGGCCCTTCAGTGTCTATGACAGAAGTCGGCTGGGGATCCATGATGGTGAGCGTCTGGAAGTTCATCATCAGGCCGATTGCCGTCGGCGGGATGCTGGTCGGTGCCGGCTATACGCTCTTCAGGATGAGGAAAAATCTTGCGGCGGGCATCAAAAGGTCGGTCGGCGACGTAAAAAAAGCCGCCGGACAAGCTGAAGTCGCTTCTCGGCTCGAGAAAGACCTGAACATGAGGCTCGTTCTTGCCGGTCTCGCCGTCACTTTTGTCCTCATGATCTTTGTCTATAAAATTTTTGCCGGCACTTTAGGAACTGCCGTTGTCGCCGCCGCGGTCATGGCGGTTGCCGGATTCTTCTTCGCTGCTGTGTCTGGCAACCTCGTTGGTCAGATCGGCTCTTCGAACAACCCCATTTCAGGGCTGACTCTGTCCACACTCATCATCGCCGCCCTTCTTATGGTTCTCGTGGGAGCCACGGGGATGAGCGGTGTCGCCGCCGTTCTGGGAGTTGCAGCGGTCGTCTGCGTCTCTTCTGCCGTCGCCGGTGAAATGCTCCAAGACCTTAAAGTCGGGCATATCCTCGGCGGAACACCCTGGAAGATGCAGGTCGGCGACATTTTTGGCGTCCTCCTCTCTTCGCTTGTCCTTTTCTTCCCCCTGATGATTCTCCATGGAGCTTTCACTTTTGGGAGCAAAGACCTCTCCGCTCCTCAGGCCGGCTTGATGGCCGCTCTGTCCCAAGGAATTGTCGGCGGCGAGATGGCCTGGCCTTTGGTCATCGTCGGGATGTTGATGGGATTTGCCCTCATCCTTGTGCAGGTGCGGTCGCCCATGTTGGTCGCCGTCGGAATGTACCTTCCCCTGGAAACGACATTCGCCATCTTTTGCGGCGGGATGATGAAGGGCATTGTGGAGCGCATGACAGCGCGGAAAAATTTGAACCCCGCTCAAAAGGCGAGAGTTGAAAATGTCGGCATCCTTCTGGCCTCGGGGCTTATCGCCGGTGAAGCCTTGACCGGCCTGCTAAATGCGGCCTGGAAGTTCTTGTTCTTCCAGAATGTGATAAAGATCGACGTGCCTGTCGTCTTCGCCAATGCCAGCTACTTTGTCGGTTTGGGAGTCCTCGTCTTAATCGGCGTTTACCTTATCTCCCTTCCCCTCAAGAATGCGGGAAAAGCAGACGAGCCGGCTCCTCCATCCGCCGTCATCTAAAAAATTTGGGGACATAGATTTATGGGGACGGTTCTCCAGGAGAACCGTCCCCATTTTTTGCTGAAAAATTTCCAGGGCGTTTGAACAAAAAGCCATAATTTTTTAAAATAGTCTTTACGAAAATGCCGCTCCTCGAAATCATCAAATTCGGAAACCCCATCCTTTTGCGGATGGCTGAGCCTATCACGACTATCGACAAAGAAATCCTCGAGCTCGCCCAAAACATGGTTCTCACCATGCACGCGGCGCCCGGCCTAGGATTGGCAGCTCCTCAAGTCAACGTCAGTAAACGTCTGATAACGATCGACCTTTCTATAGGAGAAAATCCGGAGGATTTGATCATCCTCGCGAACCCCGAGTTCCTCGAGACGGAGGGAGAAATCGTTGAAGAAGAAGGATGCCTTTCCGTCCCAGGAATCCAAGAGAAGGTGAAGAGGCCGGCCATGGTCCGGGTAAAGGGAATCGACCTCGGAGGCGAAGAGAAAATCATCGAGGCCGGCGGGATTTTGGCGCGTGTCTTTTGTCATGAGATCGACCATATCAACGGCAGGCTGTTCATCGAAAACTTATCTCCTCTAAAAAAGGCGCTCGTAAAAAAGAAGCTCAAAAAAGAGCAGGAAACCGGAAGAAGGGAATGAGAATCGTCTTTTTCGGAAGTCCGGCCGCTGCCTTGCCTTCTCTTGAAAAACTCTTGGAGGCCGGGCACACAATTGAGCTGGCCATTACCCAGCCGGATAAGCCTTCGGGAAGAGGGAAAACCCCTGCCTCCCCCCCTGTCAAGGAATTTGCCCTCAAGCAAGGAATCCCCATCCTCCAGCCGATAAAAATCAGGCAGGACGAGAACGCGCTTGAGGCGATAAAGAAAATCAACCCGGATATCAACGTCGTGGTGGCTTACGGGCAGATCATCCCGGCCGGCATCATCTACCTGCCCAGGTTCAAGTCGATCAATGTCCACTTTTCCCTCCTCCCTAAGTACCGAGGGGCTGCTCCTGTCGAGTGGGCTATTCTAAATGGCGAGGGAAAAACGGGAGTGACGATCTTTGAGCTCGATGAAAAAATGGATGAAGGGGACGTCTTAAGCAGCGAGGAGGTGGAGATTCGTCCGCGGGAGTACGCTTGGGAGCTTGAAACACGGCTCGCGCATATCGGAGCAACGCTACTTCTCAAAACGCTCGAAGGAATAGAGGACATCCGCCATTTCCCTCAGGATCATTCTCAAGCATCCTATGCCCCCCGGCTGAAAAAAGAACAGGGCAAGATTGACTGGACAAAGGATGCTCTGTCCATAGACAGGATGGTCCGGGCTTTCACTCCTTGGCCCGGAGCTTTCACATTCTTTAAAGGCCAGCGAATGATTATTCATGCCGGCCAGAGGATGATCGATTCAGGGGTTGGCCGCCTGCCGGGCCAGATCCTCGAGATAAAAAAAGAAGGGATCGCGGTCTGCTGCGGAAACGGAAGCATCTTCTTAGTAGAGCGGCTGCAGCGGGAAAACAAGAAGGCTATGGAAACAGCCGTCTTCTTGCGGGGGACGAGAATCGAGCCCGGCGATTTTTTTGAATAAGGAAAGAGAGGAGTTCTTACTCTTCCAGGATATAATCGTAGGGGTTCGCGGGCCTGTTATTAATCCGGACCTCATAATGGAGATGGGGGCCTAAGGCTTTTCCTGATTTCCCGACGAGGCCGATGACATCTCCTCTCTTGACTTTCTGACCCGCCCTGACTAGGAACTTGCTGAGATGAAGATAATGGGTGGTTATTCCCCTGCCGTGGCTAATAATGATGCTTCTTCCGCCAATCTTGTCATTCCCTAAAGAAAGGACGATGCCGTCCGCAGTGGCCACGATAGGGTTCCCAAAATTTGTGGCGATATCTATCCCGTAATGGAAAGTCCGTTTTCCCGTGAAAGGATCGTCCCGGTAGGTGAAAGGAGAACTGACCCATCCGATGGTGGGCCAAATGGTCGGAGTAAAGGCCAGCTTGACCGCTTGTGTTTCAAAATAGCTTGTCAAAACGTTCAGGCTTTTCCCGACATCCTCAGCCTTTTGAGTGAGATCCTTAGCATCCTGAAGCGTAACGCTTTGGCTTGACTGAGGAACGTCAGGCACTACTTGATTATCAATTCCAGCCGTTTCCCCTCCTCCTATTCCCATTTCTTCAAAGACTTCAGGGGATTTGAGGCCGGCCATGACACTGAGTTTTCTGGTGTATCTTTCATAATTTTTAACCGTGTCCCTCAATTTCTTGACCGAATTTTCATAATCACCCAGGAGCTTTCTTTGCTCGACGCTTTCCTTGAGCAAATTTTTATACTTCGCCCGGATAACGTTCATCGTGAAATAATCGACGATAAAGACAGCCAGAACAACAAAACTAAAGACAGAAATGGATAAAAGAGCTCTAAGGGTTTTTTGGGACAGGGTGATTGTCTTGAATCTCTTCGCGCAGTGCGGAACAATGATTAGGGAGAATAGCTTTTTCTCCATTAACCTTCCCTTTTGATTATCAAATTAAAAAATCAATGTCAAGGGGTCAATTTTATTTTTTCTCGACCCCAGGGATATTTTCTTTGATCCACTTGACGATATCTTGAGTGGACGTTCCGGGTAGGAAAATCTCCCGGACGCCCACTTTTTTCATCTTCGGTATATCTTTTTCTGGTATGATTCCCCCGGCGATGACGGGAATATCCTCAGCCCCTTTTTCCTTGAGGAGCTTCATAATCTTGGGGAAGAGGATGGGATGGGCCCCGGAAAGAATGCTCAGGCCGATGAGGTCCGCGTCTTCCTGAACGGCGGCATTGACGATCTCCTCGGGAGTCCGCCGCAATCCTGTGTAGATGACTTCCATCCCGGCATCCCTCAGCGCCCGACAGACTACTTTGGCGCCGCGGTCATGGCCATCCAATCCAGGCTTGGCCACCAAAACTCTTATTTTTCTCCTTGACATAGACTCCTCCCTCACTCGGCTCATTTACTCAAAACATGATGGGTTCCTGATATTCTCCAAAGATCTCTTTCAAAGCATCCATAATCTCTCCTAGGGTGGCATACGTTTTGACGCAGCTTAAGAGATAAGGCATAAGATTTTGATCATCCGCGGCCGCTTTTTTCAGGTCCGCCAAAGACAGTTTGACCTTAGCTTGGCTGCGCGACCTCCTGACCGCCCTTAGCCGGGCGAGCTGCTGACGGGCCACGGTTTCATCGAGGATCAAAAGCGGGATGGGCTCGTGTTTCATCTCAAAAGCATTCACTCCCACAATAATCTTTTCCTTATCATCCACCGCCTTCTGATACCAGTAGGCACTGTCTGCAATTTCCCTCTGGGGGAATCCCAGCTCGATCGCCTTGACCATCCCTCCCATGTCGTCGATTTTTTTGATATAGTCCTTGGCTTCCTTTTCCATCTCCCTAGTCAATGCCTCGACAAAATAGGCTCCTCCCAAGGGGTCGATCGTGTTAGCGACACCGCTTTCATGGGCAATTATCTGTTGCGTCCTCAGGGCGATGGTGACAGCTTCTTCTGAGGGCAAGGCATAGGTTTCATCGAGGGAATTGGTGTGGAGGGATTGGGTCCCGCCGAGCACGGCCGCCAGCGCCTGGATGGCCACCCGGACGATATTGTTATAAGGCTGCTGTGCCATGAGGGAAACGCCCGATGTCTGGGTGTGGAACCGGAGCCACCAGGACCGGGGATTCTTGGCTCCATACCTGTCCCTCATCACTTCGGCCCAGATTCGCCTCGCTGCCCTGAACTTGGCGATCTCCTCGAAAAAGTCGTTGTGGGAATTGAAAAAGTAGGAAAGCCGGGGCGCAAAATCATCGAGTTTCAGGCCTCGCTCGAGCGCCCATTCCACATACTCAATGCCGTCCCGCAGGGTGAAAGCTAACTCCTGCACGGCTGTTGCGCCCGCTTCCCGGATGTGGTACCCGGAGATGGAAATCGTGTTCCACCGCGGAACTTCCTTGGCCCCGTATTCAAACGTATCGACGATCAGCTTCATTGAGGGCCGGGGCGGAAAAATAAAAGTCTTTTGGGCTATATATTCCTTGAGGATATCATTCTGGATGGTGCCCGAAATGACTTTTGGGGAAATGCCCTTCTTCTCCGCAACGACAATATACATTGCCCAGAGCACAGCCGCCGGCGCATTGATGGTCATTGAAGTTGTGATTTTGTCCAGGGGGATGCCCTTGAAAAGGATTTCCATGTCGGCCAAAGAATCGATAGCGACCCCGCATTTGCCGATCTCTCCTTTAGCCAGAGGATGGTCGGAATCCACTCCCATCAAGGTGGGGAGATGAAAGGCCACGCTAAGCCCAGTCTGGCCATGGGAAAGGAGGTACTTGTAGCGTTTATTCGTGTCCTCAGCCGTCCCGAACCCGGAGAATTGTCGCATCGTCCAGAGACGGCCCCGGTACATAGACGGATGGATACCCCGGGTGTATGGATATTCGCCGGGAAAATTCAGGTCCTTGAGGTAATCGAAATCAGCGATATCGGCCGGAGTGTAAAGCTCCTTTATTTTTCTTCCCGAGACGGTAGTGAATGTCCTCTTCGGAAGACATGCATCCGTTTCGGCTTTAGCGAATTTTCTTTTCTTCCAGTTTTCATAGTGTTGCTTCAAACCCGAAGCCTCAGGCTTCTTTTTTTCCACCCCTGTCTTCTCCTTTTTTCCTTTCAACAGTCCAAAGTCTCAGCGCTCTTCCTGAAAAATTTAATATAAGACGAAGTCCGCGTGCTCGTCAATCCTCTGTGACCCTAAAGACAAGGTCGTGTTCTCTGACCTGCGATTCGACCCGGAGCCCGAACGATTCTCCCTTCTTGGCCGAAGACACATTGTTATGCTCGACCTGCATGGATTCGACTTTCTGGTAAAGATCCGTTGTGTGTCCTTTGATATGAATCGTATCGCCGACTTTGAGGCTTCCTTTGGTCAGCTCGACGACACCCACGCCGATCTTGGTGAAATAATGGGTGATCCTGCCGACTTCTTCCTCCATCTTTTCCTCCTTCCTGTATGTTTTCTCAAAAGGTAGCAGAAAAAATCAAAATTGGCAAGCTATCATTTTCCAGCGTATGCATCTCTATTCCCGTGATTGTCTTTCGAGCTTGGTCAAGCGATTCGCTCCCTTTACCAACCTCTCTTGCGACATTAAAGGGCTCCATGATCATCACGGAAACGGAGATGCTTCCTTTTCTAGCTTCTTTTGCCCAAGGCGAGGGATGAGTGGTGACAAGTCCGTATGAGCGACGAGCGGGCACGTTTTCTCTCCGAAGGGATTAAGAACGGAGACACTCTCGAAGACTTTGATTTTGAGGCATTAATCCCCCCTACCCCCCTTGAACAATCAAGGGGGGACGTAAAAGCCTGTAAGTGTCTCCGGAATCGTCGAAGGACGAATGGGAGTTGATTTGCTGATTCGCGCCAGCAAAGCAGCGGGGGTTCCAAGGGGGTGTGACCCCTTGGTCGCAGGGTGAATGCCCGAGAAGGGGAGGCAGGGAGCGAGGCGACCGTTGGAAGGGGGAAAGCGGAGCTGTTCCCCCTCCAAGAAACCGATGGGAAAAATCAACGTGTTTTGAACCCCCTGCCCGAGCCTACCCGCAGAGGACCGAGCCGCCGTTAACGTTGATGATCGCGCCGGTGATATGCCGGCTCAGATCCGACGCCAGGAACAGGATAGGTCCGGCGATATCCTCGGGCGGAGGAATTCTCTTAAGAGGGATCGACTGCCGAACGCTCTCCTTGAATTGAGGATCGCTGAAGACCTCGGCGCACATGTCCGTGTCCACCCAGCCCGGTGCCACGACATTGACACGGATGTTGTAGGGCGCAAATTCCACGGCCCAGGACTTAGTCAGAGAATTCAAAGCACCTTTGGTGGCGGCGTAGTGGGAATGGAGAGCTTCACCCCGGATGGCGGCCGTCGAAGAAACATTGATAATCCAGCCCTGCTTTTTTTTCTTCATGTGGGGAATGACTGCGTTCGTGACATAGAAAACGCTGTCCAGGTTGGCCTTCATCGTTTCAGCCCAGACTTCGGCTGCCATATTGCCTATTTCGCCGTAAGTCCAGATGCCGGCATTGTTGACGAGAATGTCGACAGAGCCAAACTCATCGACCATGGTCTTGACCATGGCGTTCACTTCCTGTTCCCGGGAAATATCGGCTTTGAGAAGAAGACATTTTTTCCCCAGCTTTTCAACTTCTCTTCTGACTTCCTCAGCGGCGGCAGTATTGGACAAATAATTTATGGCGATGTCGCCACCGGCCTTGGCGAATAAAATGGCGGTTGCCCGCCCGATTCCCCGCGATCCGCCCGTGATCAAAGCCTTTTTTCCTGTTAAATCAATCATTGAGCCTCCTCATTTTCCCCTATGAATTGGCAACATTTTTGATGCTGTCTTATTTTTGTCATCGCGAGCTTCCGAAGGAAGCGTGGCGATCTCGGCAACTTTCCTGCGAGATTGCTTCGTCGTTTCACTCCTCGCATGACGGGCTAATTCAGAGTTAAAACGTTGGAGAATTTGCGGGCACGCCCGCTTTGTTTACCGTTTCAGAACTTAGCCCCTGTGTAATGGAGCGTGAAATCGCCCATCTCATCGAACTGCAGGTAGCGGTAAATTTTATCCTGATTGGGGATGAGCTTCTCCTTGACGATCGAGAAATATTCTTCAGCTGCAGGCAACTTGCCCTTGATTGCCGCCACGGCGGCCAGCTCTGCCGAACCCAGATAAA
>CAZKEW010000014.1:0-20114 GCA_964551885.1 uncultured Eubacteriales bacterium | reverse complement strand
CCATCATTCCCGCCACTTCCTTGATGATTTTAACGGCGGCGGCAGCTGTGATTCCAGATAGGTCACGCGTAGCGTTGAGCTCAACAACGTCCAGGCCGACAATCTTGGCGTCGAGAGAGTGGATGATATCGAGCGCTTGACGGGTCGAGAGGCCGCCGGCCTCGTGATGGGAGACGCCGGGCGCATAGGCGGGGTCGAGCGCATCCAGGTCGAACGAAATATAGAGCGGGCGGGAGAACCTGAGGGCAAGACCATCTTTGATATCTTTCATCTCGATCATGCGGACGCCGTGGCGGAGGGCCCTGGCCCGCTGGTCTTGGGTGGCTGCCCTTATCCCGACCTGGACAAGCCCTTTCGCCAAGCCTTCCTCCATGATGCGGGCAAAGGGGCAGGCGTGGGAGTAGCGGTCGCCATAAAGGTCTTCGTAAAGGTCCGGATGAGCATCGAAATGGAGAATATCCAATGCCGGATATTGCTTAGCCAAAGCTTTGAAAGCGGGATAAGTGATGGAATGGTCTCCGCCCAAGATGATCGGCTTGGCTTTCTTCTTGAGGATTTCCAGGACACCAGCCTCAATCCGGCTGAATGTTTTGTCCACATCCCCTGAAGTATCCACATCGCCGAGGTCGACCATAATGGTTTCCTCTTCGAGGTTGAGGCCAAGCTCCGTGTAAGGGTTCAGGGCTTTCCCGGTTGAAGCGGCCCGGATTGCCGCAGGTCCCCCGGCCGCCCCCCTAAGAAAGCAGGATTTTTCGTCGAAAGGAACCCCGATGACAGCCAGGTCATACTTCTGGCTTTTTTTAATGGCGCCTCCGAAGTCCGTCATTCCTTACCTCCCTCGTTGGTCAGCCGCAAGGACAACCGCGGCAAAGCTGACTGCCGACTGAGTCGGCTCTTCCTTCCAGAATTCATAGTCGAGACAACGGCCTCTAACGCCGGGCAGCGTCTCGAGAAGAGAAGCCAGGGCGGGAAAACCGCAGACGTTGTACCTGTCCTTGACCTTCCGGGACTCTGCCCAAAAAGCCTGAATGTCTCCCCCGCACAATGCTTCTATGAGCAACAGGTCATGTTTTTTCGCCTCTAAGAGCAAGGAAGAGGCCCGCTCTTGGTGTCCGAACTTAGGACCGATATGGGAAAAATCGACTCCTGCCACGACAAGAGTCTGAGACCGATCCTCCTCCCATATAGCTCTGAGGGCCTCTAAAAAGCTTTTGACTCCAGCAATCTGAGAGGGCCGGGATACACGTTCCAGCTCTGTGGCGAAAGAGCCGCAGAGGATGGGGACCAAAGCAATGGATGAGCCGAAGAGATGCTGGAGAAAAATGAGCTGGAATTCAAGGGAATGTTCCCTGCGGTGGGAGATATCGTAAGCGGAAACAGCTCCGCCTCCCGCTTTTTTCAATTCACGCACGGCTTCGCGGTCTGTCCTGACCTGACCAAGGGGTGTTTCAAAATCCTTTTCTGTCAGGCTGTAGAATCCATCATCAAGGCTGTGGCCGGTGCCGAGGAGAAAAATCCGGCGGGGCTTCAGGCCGTGAATAGCCCGATAAGCCTTGCCATAGACTCTCTCGCCCACTTTTAGGTCGATGTGCGGAGCGATGAGGCCGTGAATGTGATCTTGAGCGCCGCCTGCCTCTCCGCCTTCTGCCGCTTTGAGGATGGAATCAAGATAGAGCTTAAGTTCGGCAGGATGAGCGGGATAGGAGACTCCGGCATGAGAAGGCTCTCGAACTCTTAGGCGGTCGTACTCCGACAAAATCCTGTCTTTTCCTTCCTGGTAATGGGGGCTCTGGAGAAGATAAGCGGAGTCAAGCTCCTGGATGAATTTTTCGACGAATTCAAAATCAACCAAGACTCCTCTTTTCTGGCGAACCAGCTCGACTTGGATATCTCGAATGGTTCTTTTCCCGTCGATGAGGCCTAACAAACTCAAGGCTTCTCCCTGGAGGATAACGGGATCGCGGATCAACCCCAAAAAATCGCGCACGAGAAGAGCTCTTTCGCCTTGGTAGGAAGTGGAGATAATCTCCAAGTCCAGCCTCATCCTGGGAATCGGGTTTTCCTTCTTCATTTTCGGTTTTACTTCCCCTTTACTACAATTTTTCAGCCAAAAAAGCAAATCGGCTCGGCGTGTGGGCTCGAAGGCACGCGAATTTGCTCTCGAGTGCCAAAGGGGGGACGGTTCTCCTGAGAGAATCGTCCCCTGCTTTCTTCACGAGTCGCTTTAAATTAGAAAAATGAGCAGCGGTTTGGTATGATTCCGGGGGCCAAGAACAAGGTGAAAAAATGTCCTACCCGAGGATGAACCGAACATTCAACCGAATTTACGCGCGAGCCCGCAGGCCGGAGCATCTCATTCGCGCCGATTTATCGAACGACGCTTTCGTTATCTTCTCCGACCAGCACAAAGGCGACGGGAGCAGCGCCGACGACTTCAAAGACAATGCTGCCCTCTATAAACAGGCGCTTTCCTATTACGGGGATAGAGACTTTAAGCTCGTCGTCCTCGGCGACAGCGAAGAATGCTGGGAGAACAACTATGGACGCATCCTTTCTCGATACAGTGATGTGATCAAAAAAGAGATTGAGCTGGCGCTCACGACCCGGCAGAAGAAAAAAATCAGAATCTGGGGAAATCATGACAAAGAAATCTCCCTGCGTCGCTTCAAAAAATACTATCGGAACCTCGGGACCACACTTCTTGACGATGTCAACTACAGGGAGGGATTCTGTCTCGGCCCTGACATCTTCTTCATCCACGGTCATCAGGGCCGCTTCTTTGAGGATATAGCCTGGAGGGCCAGCCGCTTGGCCGTCAAGTTCATCTGGAAAAGCCTGCAGAAGCTTTTCCTGATCGGCAAAGAGGGGCCCTCGGAGAACATGCGCCTCCGCGAGGGTTTAGAGCTCAACTACTACCGCTGGGCCAAGAAAAAACGGCTGCTCCTCATCTGCGGCCACACGCACAGGGCGCTGTTCGCTTCGCTCACCCACATTGACCGCCTCGAGAGAGAAATCCGAGAGCTCGAGAAAGAACGAGAAGAGATTTCTGCTGCCGCCAAAGAAGAAATCGAGAATGTACTCGCTCATAAAAAAGCCGAGGTCGAACAAATTGTCAGCCGCCGCCAGGGATTGTCGCGGTTTTTTTTCGAGACGCCGTCGAAGAAACCGATCCCTTGCTACTTTAACACCGGATGCTGCTGTTATGCCAACGGCATCACCTGCTTAGAGATTGAAAAGGGCCGGATTCGGCTGATCAAATGGCAGCGCCGGACAGGCGAGCGAATCATCCTGGCTGAAGAGGAGCTCGAAAAAATTTTGGCCGCGATAAAAAAGGGCTGTCACCTGGAAGATTAAAGAAGGATAGCGCATGACTCCCTTGAGTCAATTTCTTGATTCAAGAGAGTCATCGAAAGGAGGGTGGGGGGTGGGAGAGGGATCCTCCCCTTCTCCCTTTTCACAACCTCGGCTACGCCTTGGATGAGAAAATCGAGCCATTGAGGCTGCGACGTTCCCATGCTGTCACAAGGCAAACCCCAGTTCAATCACCCCTAGGGAGGGTTTTGGGGGTGAATTTTTCCCCCCGCATTCATCCCGCTTGAGAGATTCGGCTTTTCTTTTCGGCGGAAGATGGCTATAATCTGTGGGAAAAATTTTCGGAGGACTCAACGTGGAAAAAACACGAACGGTCGAAACGAAAGATGATGCCATCAAGCTTCTCAACATTGCTCTCAAGCATGAATGGGCGGTGAGTTTCGAGTACATTATCCACGCCTATTCCATGCCCAAGGGAAAATTTTTGTACGAAGACCCGGTCATGAACCTGCGGACCGATGCCCGAGCGCAAACAATCCAGATCGGGATTGACGAGATGTATCATGCCCTGCAGCTCGGCCTCATCATCAATCAGATGGGCGGCACGCCTTCTTTCGAAACGGACCAAGTCATCCGCTATCCCAGGATCGTGGACAATATCAAGCGGGACAAGATGACAGAGGATATGGTCACCGACCTCTATCAATCCGCTGAATGGAAGGAAGGGGCTTTCCCCAAAATCCAGAACATGGTCCTCAACATTTCCTATGACGAAGTCCGACACTCCCAGCAGTTCGAAGTCATGATCAAAACCATGGAAAGAGAAGGGAATGCTGATGCCGTCTGCTTCCAGGAGAGCCCGGAAGCCGCCCGGAAGGAGGAGGTCCGGCTTCTCCATGAAATCACCCGGCTCGAAAACGAACTCGTGCACCGCTATCTCAAGTACGTCATGCTCTTCAGCGAGCACCAGGATTTGAGCCAGCGTTTGTTCAAGAATTCCATCAACCACATGAGGCACTGGGATAAGAACTCGGGCCTGCTGGTGAAGATGGGGAGCGTCATCCAGATCGAAAATGCCGTGAGGGACTCGGAGGGCGTTGAAAAGAGCCTTAGCCCGATGCCTTCCCTTTATCCCGGCGAAGACCGCCTCTCCGCTCTCGAAACCTTGGTTCCGGCCGAGAAAAACCTCATCGGCAAATATGAAAAACTCATCTCGCTCGTCCCCGCGGGCGAAATCAAAGACGAACTCAACCTCCACCTCGGCCTCAAACGAGAACATCTTTTTACCCAGGAATGGCTGCTCAAGAATGCCCGTAAAATCGAGGGGCTTGAATAATATAATTGACGAGGAGGGAGCGTATTTTTCTTCAGGCGAAATCAATGAAATCAATATCGGGGACGGTTCTCACTGAGAACCGTCCCCTAACGTCAAGGCTTTTCTTTCTCTCTTCATTTAAATATAATAGATTAAGAATTCATGGCCACCGTTCTCAAGATCGAAAACCTTTATAAGGCCTTCAAGACTGGGTTTATTCCCAAAAGAAGAGAAATCCTGAGGGGAATATCATTTTCGGTCGATTCCGGCGAAATCTTCGGCTACCTCGGCCCGAACGGCGCCGGCAAGACAACCACCCTGAAATGCGTGCTCGGCCTGATTTTCCCGGACAAGGGTCGGATCGAGGTGTTCGGTCATCCTCACCTTTCCTTCAAAGGCAAGGAGCGCATCGGCTATCTTCCTGAGAATCCTTATTTTTATGATTATCTCACCGCCTCAGAATTTCTCGATTTCTATGCCCAGCTTTTTCGCCTGAAGAAGAAAGAAAAAGAAGAAAAAATCCGGCGCCTTCTCCGGCTTGTCGGCCTGGAAAAGGCCCGCGACCTCCAGCTTCGCAAATTCTCCCGGGGGATGCTCCAAAGGATCGGGCTGGCCCAAGCTCTCATCAATGACCCTGAGCTTCTTTTTCTCGACGAGCCTTTGGGCGGCCTTGACCCGCTGGGAAGAAAAGAGATCCGCGACATCATCGTCCAACTCAAGCAAGAGGGAAAGACCGTCTTCCTCTGCTCTCACATCCTCCAGGACATCGAGATGATCTGCGACCGTGTGGTTATCATCGTCAGCGGCAAGGTCATCAGTCAGGGCACCATCCAGGATTTGATCTCGGAAAAAATCTTGTTTACAGAGGTCACTCTATCCGGCCTAGCTTTTGATGAGCTCACCAGCTTGGGCGAACCACTCTGGGCCCGGGGAGAAAAAATCTTTCTCAAAGTCCTCCACGAAGAAAACATCGAAAACCTGTTGGCCCTTGTCCGCGACAGGAAGGGCAAGATTCATTCTCTCGTGCCCAGGACGGAAACGCTCGAAGATATTTTTGTGGAGATGGTCAAACTGGGATGAAGATCAAGACGATTGCCTTAAATACTTTGAAAGAGGCGATCCGGGACCGCGTCCTCTACCTTCTTTTCTTCTTCGCTGCAGTCGCTCTTATCTTCTCGCGGCTGCTGGCCGTGCTGACCGTGGGAGACCGGGTCAAGATCATCAAGGATGTCGGCCTCGCGTCCATCTCTCTTTTCGGGATGCTCATGGCCATCTTGATCGGCACCGGCCTGGTCTATAAAGAGATCGATAAAAAGACGATTTTCACCCTGATTTCCAAGCCTATCCACCGCTGGCAGTTTCTGCTGGGGAAATTTTTCGGCCTGGTCCTCACCCTTTTCATCATGACCTCGCTCATGAGCCTGATCTTCCTCGTCATCGTCTTCCTTCACACCTCTAAGATCGAGGGCAGACTTCTCCTGGCCGTCCTTTTCATCTTCATCGAACTCGTCCTGATCACAGCCGTGGCCATCTTTTTCTCCTGTTTTTCAACGCCGATCCTGAGCTCGCTTTTCTCCATTTCTTTCTACCTCATCGGGCACTTTTCTTGGGGCCTCGAAACCCTCATCCAGAAAATAAAACCCGGCCCCAGCAAGATCCTCATCCAGGGAATTTACGCGCTGCTTCCCGACCTGGAGAATTTCAATTTCAAGACAGAAGTCGTCTATGGGCTCGCCGTCCAGCCAAAATTTTATTTTTACTCGGCCCTCTACGGCATCGTTTATACCTTCTTTATCCTGGTGCTCGCGATCCTCATTTTTAAGAAGAAGGATTTTGTCTGACGTTGATGAAGACAATCCGGCGCCAAAGAAAAGGTTACGCCACCTTATCTCTTGTGCTCTTTCTGTTCATTGCGGGTGCCGGGCTCATCTCGCTTAAGAATGCCGTTGACAGGATTCCCCGGAAAAAAATTCCCGGCGCATCCATTATCTATATTCCTTCGGGAAAATACCTGAAATATGCCACTTTCGGTTATTCCTCCCTGGCCGCCGACCTGATTTATATCTGGGCCATCCAGTATTACAGCACCTATACCGTTGTCGACAGGTTCAAGCACCTGGAACATATTTTCTCGATCATCGCCGAGCTGGACCGCCGCTTTACCGACCCCTACGAAGTCGGCTCTCTCATCGCCTATTACGAAGCGAAAGACCTCGAGCTGGCCTATAAAATTATGGACCTGGGGTTAGAGAAAAACCCCGACCAATGGATTTTTCCTTTTGAAGCCGGACATTACGCCCAGATGGCCAAGGACTACAAGACCGCCCGGAAATATTACGAGAAAACCATGAAGATCCCGGGAGCCCCGGATATCGTCAAGAGGCTTTATGCCGCCGCCGGGTTCAAGGTCATGGACCTGAAAACGTCCTGGGAGACATGGCTCGAAGTCTATAACACCGCCCCAGACGAGCGCACCAAGAAAATCGCCTCCAAACATCTCTACCAGGTCAAAAGCGCTGTGGACATGAATATGCTGCGGGAGGCCATCAAGCGATTCAGAGAACGATATCAACGCAATCCGGGAGATTTGGATGAGCTTGTCCAAATGGGATTCATAGCTTCCTTGCCGAAAGATTTGGATGGCAAGGATTATCTTTATGATTCCAAGACAGGAGAGGTCAAGCCTCCGACAATCTGGTGGAAAAGATAATTATCCTCCTCTTCGGACTGGTGTGGGGAAGCTTCCTCAATGTGGTCATCTACCGTGTTCCCCGAGGCCTCAGCCTTTTGCGGCCGCCCTCCTCCTGCCCTCAGTGCCAGAAAAGAATAAAAGTTTATGACAATATCCCAGTCATCTCTTTTCTTCTTCTCGGCGGGAAATGCCGTTTCTGCGGCGCCAGAATCTCTATTACCTATCCCCTCGTGGAGCTCCTGACACCATTGAGCTTCCTCTTTCTCTACGGACATTTTGGCCTGAGTCCTTATTTCTTTGCCTCCTGCCTTTTTGCCAGCGCCTTGATAGCCCTCGGTTTTATCGATTTTTATCACCAGATCCTCCCGGACGAGATCACGCTCCCCGGCTTGGTGCTTGCTTTGGCCTATTCTTTTTTCCGCCCGGACCTGAACTTGAGACAAGCTCTTGTCGGCGCCATCGTGGGCTCCGGATTCTTGCTCTTTATCTATGGGGCTTATTTTCTGCTGCGGAAAAAAGAAGGCCTAGGCATGGGCGATGTGACTATGATGCTGATGGTCGGCGCCTATCTTGGCTGGCTGAAGGCCATCTTCACCCTTATCCTGGCCTCTTTTGCCGGAGCGCTGGTCGGGATATTTCTTCTTTTATTCCGCAAGAAAGACTTGCAGTATTCCCTTCCTTTCGGGACATTCCTGGCCCCGGCCGCATTTTTCTCCCTGCTCTGGGGCGAGCAAATCATCACCGCCTATTTGAGCCTCTATAAAAACCTTTTGCCTTGAGAATTGGTCCTATCGCGCTGCTCATGAGAGGCCAGGGGTCATTGCGAGGCCCGGAGGGCCGCGGCAATCCCATAAGATCGCTACGTCGTTACGCTCCTCGCGATGACTATCTGTGGAAAAATGGGGACGGTTCTTGATGAGAACCGTCCCCGCTGATTGAATTTTGCCCCTGACTGTGATATTTGACTAAAGACAGGTTCCGCTGATGTCCCCAGAGAAAAACTCATCTCTCAGCATCATCCTTTTGATCTTTCTCTTTTTCCTGGGCTTCTCCCTCTTCATTAACCTTCCCGCAATCCATAACAATTTCCTTTTTGCCGACCAGGGTGTTTATTTCGCCATGACCCAGAGCATCGCCTACGACGGAGACCTGGAATATACCAAAAAAGACCTGGCCCGTTACTATCATGATTTCATGGCCGGGCCGCAGGGCATCTTCCTGAAGAAGGCCAAGAACAATAGGATCTTTTACGCCAAATCCTTTGCCTACTCGCTGTTTGCCGCTCCGTTTGTCAGAGTCTTCGGATATAACGGCTTCTTCGTTTTTCACTCGCTCCTCCTTCTTCTTATCCTGCTTATGGGCTATGCTTATCTCTCCCTCGCTAATCCGCCTCCTTCTTCCCTTCTCTACTTTCTTTCCTTCCTCTTCGCTTCTGTGGCAGGAGTCTATTTCCTCTGGATTTCTCCGGATTTCTTTAACCTCTGCGTTGTGTTCGCGATCTTCTTCCTCTGGATATACAAATTCAAGCGCCGAGAAAAGTTAGGGACAGGAATGCAGCAGGGCAAATTTCAGGTCTTTCTCTGCTCAGCCTGGTCAGATTATTTGGCCGCTTTTTTGGCGGGCGTCGCCACATTTTCCAAGCCGCCCAATATCATCCTCATGGGACCTCTGGTCGTCTATGCCCTTTTTCAGAAAAAATTCTTAAGAGCCCTGCTTATGGTTCTGCTCTTCTTTTTTAGCCTGAGCCTCTTTTTCGGGACGAATTACCTCCTGACCTCGGACTGGAATTACCAGGGAGGAGAACGCAAGACGTTTATCGGAAGCTTTCCCCTCGAGAAGGAAAAATTCGACTTCGACTCTCTGGGCCACACCATGACCTCGGAAGAATACTTCGAGCGGTTTCTCCTTCCTCCCAAGTTCATCATTTTCAACATCTTCTACTACTTTTTCGGAAGGTTCACCGGCATTGCCTGGTATTTCTTCCCGGGCTTTCTTGCCTTCATCCTCTTTTTCTTCTCCCGGCGCCGCCTGTATGACTGGTTGACCTTCGCCGCAATCCTCGGAGGAATTCTCATCTACATCATCCTCATGCCCGACAATTACAGCGGGGGCGGCGGGTCCCTGGCCAACCGCTACTTCTTGAATATCTACCCTCTTTTTCTTTTCTTGCCTCGGGAAGTAAAGAGCCGGCGGCAGATCGTCCTCATCTGGATTATGGCAGCCGTTTTCATCTCTCAAATCCTGGTCAGCCCTTTCCGGTCCTCAGCCTCGCCGGCAACCCATGCCAAGAGATTTCCGTTCAAAGCCCTTCCTGTGGAAATGACCCAGGTCAACAATTTCCCCACGAACACCAACCCGGATGCCTTTCGTGTGAATATTTGGCCTCAACGGCCTTGGCCTCAGAAAGAGTTTCTTCATTTTCTGGACGACAATTTTTACCCTAGGTTAGAACCGAACGGCATCTGGACAAGGGGCACCGGCACCTGCGAGATGGTCCTCAAAACCTACTATCCCCTCAAAGAGATCGTGGTTCATCTTCTCAACAACCCGCGCAGCAACAACGAAATCAGCGTGCGCGTGGATTGGAAAACACAAAAAATAAGCCTGATGTCCAAGCAGTGGGGAACCCTGCGCTTCCCTGTCGGGATTGGGTTTCAGATGAAAGGCAGCCACCTCTACCACATAAAAATCAAAGCAGAGAAAGGCTCGACTCCTTATTTTGAAGATGAAACAAGCTTAGAAAGACGGTATTTAGGCGTCTTCTTCGAGCTGGAGCTCGTCCCCAAAGAATAATGTGCGGCATTTGCGGCGTGGCCAAATCCTCGGCGGGCGAGCCGATTCCTTCTTCTCTTCTTTCCTCCATGTGCCGGGCCATCGTCCACCGGGGTCCTGACGACGAAGGAATTTTCATCGGGAAGGAGGCAGCCCTGGGCGCCCGCCGCCGGAGCATCATCGACCTTGAAGGCGGGCATCAGCCTCTGGCCAATGAGGACCGTTCAATCTGGGTGGCCCACAACGGCGAAGTCTATAACTTCCCGGCTCTCCGGAAAGAGCTCGTAGGTCGCGGCCACGTTTTCTCCACAAGGACCGACACCGAGACCATTGTCCATGCTTATGAGGAATGGGGTGAAGACTTCGTCCTCAGACTCAGGGGCATGTTTGCTTTTGCGCTCTGGGACGAAAAACAAGGCAAGCTCCTCCTTGTGCGGGACAGGCTGGGAATCAAGCCGCTTTATTATTCTCTGCTCAAGGATAAAACGCTTGTCTTCGGCTCGGAGCTCAAGGCCGTCATCGTCCATCCGGGCGTGGCTCGCGCTTTAGAGCCGAGAGCCCTGGATTTGTTCCTGACCCTGGAATACATACCCGCGCCCCTCAGCATCTTTAAAAACATCTACAAGCTCCCGGCCGGATGCGTTCTCGTCTATAAAGATGGCCGGGTTGAAGTCAAAAAGTATTGGGACATAACACCGAACACTCCGCCAGCGGCAGAGATTCGAGAAAAAGACTTACCTGACGTCATGGAGAAGGTTTATTCCCTGCTCAAAGAATCGGTCAAATTAAGGCTGGTCAGCGACGTGCCGTTGGGAGCATTCCTGAGCGGAGGGATTGATTCTTCCACGATCGTCGGGCTGATGAGGGAGCTCGGAGCATCCCCGCTCAAAACATTCTCCATCGGGTTTGAGGAGGTTTCTTATAACGAACTCCAGTATGCCCGCCGCATCGCCCAAAAATTTCAAACCGAGCACGAGGAATTTATCCTCGAACCGCAAGCATTAGAGCTCACGGAAAAGCTCATTCGCCATCTCGATGAGCCTTTCGGCGATTTTTCCATCTTTCCCACCTATCTCGTTTCCCACATGGCGCGAGCGCATGTCAAAGTCATCCTTTCCGGAGACGGAGGCGATGAAGTCTTTGGCGGCTATGAGCATTACCAAGCGCAAAAGATCGCTATGCGCCGGCCTGTCCGGACATTTGGACGGCCATTCTCTGCCATTGTTAACCGCTTCCCTCCCTCGGGAAAGAAAAAGGGCTCCTGGAACAAGCTGCAGCGATTTTTACAGGGCTTCGAACACAGCCCCCAGAACAGGCACTTCCGCTGGATGATATTCCTCTCCCTTAAAGACAAAAACCAGGTTTACTCCGAAGAATTCAAGAATGAATTGGGCGGAATTGAGGAAGTCTTTGACCTCGAGCCTTTCAGGGGCGTTTTCGAAAACCTCCCTTCCTTCGACGCCGTGAACGGAGAGCTCTATCTTGACCTCAAGACTTACCTCGCCGACGACATCATGGTCAAAGTGGACCGGATGAGCATGGCCGCATCGCTCGAGGCAAGAGAACCTCTCCTCGACCACAAGCTTGTCGAATACGTCTTTGGGCTGCCGGGAGAGCTGAAATTGCATGGTCTGACGACCAAATGGATTTTCAAGAAAACGATGGAAAGGCTCCTTCCGAAGGAAAATATCTGCCGGCCCAAGGAAGGGTTCAGCATCCCTATCAAGCACTGGCTGCGTCGGGAGTTAAAGGACCTGATGCTGGATTACTTAAACGAGAGGCGGATAAAGGAAGAAGGCTATTTCCAGTTTGACTCGGTCAAAGCGATGATCGATTCCCATCTCGACGGCCGGAAAAACTACAGCCACCAACTCTGGGCCCTTCTGCTTTTCGAGATCTGGAAGGAAAATTATTTATGATTTTTCTATGACTAAAATATCCTTCGTTGGGGGGGTGACTTTGAATTCTTCGGCCACAGGGAGCCCCAAAACCCAAATGATCTTTCCGCCGGAAAGGAAAACAGGATGTTGCTGCCTTTGGCTCAAAGGAATTCCCTTGGCCCGCATGATTTCCTTGAGCTTTTTCTGGCCGGGCGCGCCGAGAGGCTGGTAGCGGTCGCCCTCGCGGCGGCTCCGAATGACAAGGGGGAATCGAAGTTTCGCCCCGTCCAGATAAGCCTTCTGGCTATCGTCAAACAGAAAGGAAGGAATTCCCGCCTTGGGAATCTTTCGTCCGGTGAAGCGAAGGCCGAGTTCTTCGATGTTCAACGCCTCTTTTCCATTCCAGGAATAGTCATAGCGGACATGAGGTCGAGGCCTTTCTTTGAGAAAGATGTATCCTCTCTCGCGCCTTAGAATCAGCTTCCCGGGAAGATGAAATTCCTTCTGCTCCTTTAGGCGGAGGACAGATTCGACATCCTTAAAAGAAATCCTCCTCAGGTCGCCCTTGACCTGAGCGAGATAATTCCGCACACATCGGCGGGCGAGGCCGGGCGGAAACGAGGAGAGTGCATTGGCCTCAAGAAAAATTTTCTCATTTTTTTTGAACAGGGCTTTCTGAGTTTCCGCTTGCGCTATTTCCTCCAGGAATTCATCTTCTCCACGGATGATTTCGGCCAGGCGGCTGAGCTGCTCGACGATCCTGGGCTCAAAATATTTCCTGAGATAAGGGATGAGCTGGAGGCGGACCTTGTTTCTGAGGTAGCGGCGGTCTAAATTGCTTTCGTCTGTCCGGAAAGGAATGCTTTTAGCCCTGAGATAAGTTTTTATCTCTTCGCGTTCTAATTCGATGAGAGGACGGATGACCAATCCATCGACGACCGGGAAGATCCCCCCCAATCCGCGCAGCCCGCTCCCCCTCAGCAGGCGCATGAGCAAGGTCTCTGCCTGGTCCGTCATGGTATGACCAGTGGCAATTTTTGTGGCGCTGATTTTCGAGGCCGTTTTTTTGAGAAATTCATACCGCCTTTCTCTTCCGGCTTCCTCGATATTCAGCCCATGTTTTTTGGCATAATCTCGGATGTCCTCTCTTCTTAAATAGAGGGGAAGGTTGTATTTCTGAGCCACCCTGATCACAAATTGCTCATCCCCCATGGCGCGCCGCCGGAGCAAATGGTTAAAATGGGCCAGCGCAAGCTCAAGCGAACACTCCTGGCGAAGATCAAGAAGGAGCGTCAAAAGAGCTGTTGAATCCGGCCCTCCCGAATAACCCACGAGAACCCTGTCGCCTTTCCCGAGGAGGTTGTATTTGACGATCGTCTTTTTAAACTTGTTCAAAACCATCTCCCTGTCTTTTTCTTTGCTCATAAGCCTTTCTTCCCGAATTATGGGGACACTAACCTTAATTTTTCAATAGCGTATTATCTCCCTAAAATTTTGAGATCGACGGCTCCTCGGGAATGCAAAATGGCGGTGGAGGGATTTGAACCCCCGACTCTGCGGATATGAGCCGCATGCTCTGACCAACTGAGCTACACCGCCAGGTGGCTAAGATTTTAGCGGAACGCCTCCGGGAAGTCAATTTGCTCGGGGTGTGGGCTCAAAGGCGAGAGCCAGGCTTGCCAACCGATTAGATTTTCTTTAAGCTTTGGATGAGAAAGCCGGCCCGGCCAAATAAGCTATGCTGCCAATACCTCAAATACCTTATAGGTTGATCGGCGAGGGCATCGCCCTCATATTATTCATATTGGCCTTCATTGAAGCCGAAGCTAAAGGCAGAATTTTTCTTGTGTCCATCTTTGTTTTGTTATTTCTGTTCCCGTTGCTCTTTCCCTCTTCCATAATGTCTCTCCTCTGTCTTCTAGCAAGACTGGCTGTCGGAATGGGATGTTACATCTTCCTGAAATACCGCGGCTACTTTACCAGATAGTTTAGCTTATCGGATCTCATTCGTTTTGTGCGGGTTGAGATTTGGAGGGCTTCGGAGACGGCCGCTGCGACCCTTGAAGGTTTAGCCTTCCCGAGCTGTCCTTCAAGGGCACCCGGCTCTGCCGGGCGCTGAGGATGTCTGAGCCTAAACGAGTCAAAAGAATAGGCCTCAGAAAGGCATAAGACGTCCCCAAAGAGGGTGCAATCAAATGGGCGAGTTCCGCAAGCGCCGAGAAGGACGGTGAGGGAACGGCGTTAAAAACCTGACGGAGAGCGAGGCCGTTTCCGAAGCCCTCTTAAACCCCTTGACAACAGCGGGTTCAATCATATATTTTTGTTATCACAATTTATGAAAGGATTTAGGGATTTGGGTGGGGTATTCTTTTTGTCCCCATAGACTACCCATGAAAAAAATCGGCAAGTATAAAATTCTTTGCATTTTGGGCAAAGGGGGGATGGGGATTGTCTATAAGGCCCTCGACCCGGATATCGAGAGGGAGGTGGCCATCAAGACCATCCGTTTCGACACCCTCACGGATGGAACCGAGAAAGACGACCTGATGGCCCGGTTCATCCGGGAAGCGCGCGCAGCCGGAAAACTCGCCCATCCCAATATCATTACCGTCTATGATGTCGGAAAAGAAAAAGATGTAACCTATATCGTCATGCAGTATATCGAAGGCCAGAGCCTTCAAGCTGTGGTCGATTCAGGAAAAAAGCTCTCGATTCAAGAGATTATCGAGCTGATGAAACCCCTCTGCGATTCGTTGGATTACGCCCACAATAATGGCATTGTTCACCGCGATATCAAGCCGGCCAACATCATGATCGACAAATCCGGAAAACCCTTTCTCGCCGATTTCGGTGTGGCCCGCATAGAAACATCCACAATGACCCAAGCAGGGAGGACAGTCGGAACACTGAGCTATATGTCGCCCGAACAAATCCAAGGACAGACCGTGGACGGCCGTTCGGACATCTTTGCCCTGGGCGTGATTCTTTACGAACTTCTTTCCGGAAAAAAGCCTTTCTTCGGGGATAATATCTCCACCATCGTCTACAAGATCGTCCATGAAGAGCCTCAACGAATTACAGAGGTCAATCAAGATCTTCCCCGGGGCTTCGAATATGTCATCAAGAAAACCTTGGCCAAGAACCCAGAAGACCGCTATCAAACCTGCCAAGAGCTGGTTTCGGACCTCGAAAATTCCGGGAAAATATTAGAAGAAACACTGGCTTATGAAACAGATAAAGCGGTATCCGTCCCAGCCAGAGCAAAGAGAAAGTTTGGTTTTGTCTTGGCTTTGGCCTTTTTGGGAGTAGTCATCGCGGCCGGTGGAGCCTACTTGCTGCTATCGCCAAGATCAGAAAAACCCTCCGACCTCTCTAAAAATCTGGAGACGCTGAAAAAAGAAGGGGCCAGTCCGGTCACCCGTTCTGGAGGAACTGCTCCTGGCGCGGCGGAACTAAGTGACGAAAATATAACCAAACTAAAAGAGAGCTTGGATAACAAAAATTACGAAGAAACCGTCAAGCTGGCCGAAGATATGCTCACAACGCAGCCGGCTAACCCAACTGTCCAAGATTATTTAAAAAAAGCCAAAGACGAGATCCTCTCCGCCCAGATTGCCCCGATCCTCCAATCCGGAATGACCGCCTACAACGCCGGAAATTATAGTCAGTGCATCCAGGACATGGAAAAAGTCTTGAAGCTCGACAGAGACCAAAAAGAGGCGCAGAAGTATCTTTTTTTGGCAGATACGGCCCTGTCCAAGAAGGACATCTTCGCCTTGATCGAAGGACACAGGGTTGCCGAAGAGAACAAAGACTTACTCACAGTGCTCAGCCATATTGACTCTCCAGCGCTGGCCGGCCAAATGCAGGCCGACTATAAAATGCTTTTCAACGGGTACGACGGGATAAAATCTTCGATCTCCAACATCTCGGTGAACTTCTCCAGCCGCTCGGAAGCCAGCGCGACTTTTTCTCACCTCTTGACAGCTGTCTACAAGAAGGACGGGAAGAATAAAATCTTCTCTGAAGGCATCAAGAATTGGCAATTCAGGAAGCAAGGCAAGACCTGGAAGCTCGTGGGCATCAGTTAAAATTAAGGCCATCCATGGAGCGGGCGATGAAACTGAAAAAAAGAGTGAGAGCCGAGGCCATCCTTGCCCTTTGTCTTCTGTTTCTCCTCGCCGGACAAAACGCCAAAGCAGCAGCGATAAAAGTGCGAGTCGTTGTCGATAACGCCAACGTTAAAGCAACTCCAGGGATAGGCAGCCAAACGCTGGCCAACGTTCCTCTCGATACCGTTCTGCACGCTGAAGCCAAACAAGGGGAATGGTATAAAGTGACTCTGATGAGAGAAGGGGCCCAGATAACCGGCTATATCCATGAATTGCTGGTGAAGGAGACTGCGGAAGGAGAAGCTCAGCCGGGGTTGAGTCCGGCGGGCCTGGTGAAATCCCAGGCCGAGATTGCCGCCCAGCTCGAGCTCAAAATAGAAGCAGGCAAAAATCTTATCCGGCAGAAAAAAGAATTGGAAGGAGCGATCGATGACCTGAGGTCTCTGATTGCCAAGGCGTTCAGCATCGATGATCGCCAAAAGCAAAAACAAATTGCCTGTGAGACCTATCTCTGGCTCGGACTGGCCTACGCGAAGCAGGGCGACAATTACGGCGCCCTGAAAGAATTCAGAAATATGTTTGAGGTGGATTATGTATTCGCCAAGGAGATCACGAGAAATATCTATGATCCCTTGGTCAGCAGCTTTATTGAGCAAGCAGAAAAGCAGTACCGGGGTCTTCTCGTCGAGTATACCTTGGATATTACGACCGAGCCGAAAGAGGCTGTTATCAAAATCAACGGCAAGGAAATCGGGCTTTCTCCCGAAATTTACAGGACGGCCATGCCCAAATTCACCTTAGAAATCGAAAAAGAGGGTTTTAGGCCAATCAAACAAGAAATATTCCTCACGCAAGCCACTGAGAAAAAAGACTACATCCTGGTGAGCATCGGCCGCACGCTCACCGTCAGCTCCGAGCCGAAAGAGGCAAAGGTCTTCCTGGACGGAGAACACACAGGAAAGTTCACCGACTGCGAGCTGCCTTATGTTCCCTACGGCGGGCACACCATCAGAATAGCCAAAGAGAACTATGCCGACTGGGAAGAAAATATCCAGGTCTTAGAAGGCCCAGGCCCAATTTCTCTTTCAGCCATTCTGACTCCGAAGAATTATGTTTTTTTCCAAAAATGGGGAGGTCCGCAGAGCAAATTTTTTAAGCTTCCCAGAGGTATCGCTTTCGACAGAGAGGGCAATTTCTATGTTGTAGATGACAGCGATATCAAAGCGAAACAATTCGACTCCCGAGGCAATTATCAGAGCAACTGGGGCGATACCGGAAGAGAGTCGAGGATCTTGAAAGAACCCGCCGGCATAGCCATTGACAGCCAGGGATATGCCTATATCACGGATACCAGAGGCGCTTGCGTAGTGAAATTCGGCAAAACCGGCAAATTTGTGACAAAGTGGGGAAAAGTAGGAACCAAACCGGATGATTTGAGCAGCCCTTCCGGCATTGCTGTTGACCAGAGCGGTGATATTTATGTGGCTGATTCGGGAAACAACCGCATCGTTAAATATTCACCTCAGGGGGCTGTGAAAAAAACATGGGGAAAGCAGGGCTCCCGCCCGGGAGAATTTATTATTCCTTCGGCGGTGGCCGTCAATCAAAAAAATGAAATCATCGTTGTCGATAAGGCGCACTTGCAGAAATTTTCACCTGAAGGCGAGTTTATCGCCGCCTGGGGAAAGGCAGGTTCCGGCGAGGGAGAGATGAGAGGACCTATGGGCGTGTGCGCCGACCCACAAAACTATATCTATGTAGCCGATTCTGGAAATAACAGGATCCTTAAGTTTGACCCCAACGGCAAGTTTATCACCCAATGGGGAACAGCAGGAACGGCGGACGGCCAGATGATGTTTCCCTTTGGCATCGCCGTCAATGACAAAGGAAGTGTCTTCGTGATCGAGAGGGATAACAACCGCCTTCAAGAATTCAGAGTGCCCTCGAAATAGAAAAAGCTTTTCCACACGAGCTTATTCCTTTGAAATTTAGAAAAAATCCGAGGCCGATATGAAAAGCGGGAAAGCCAGGATTTGTCAGCGACCCGACGGTCGATGAATCCAAAGGGAGCATCATCCTTGCCCACTGCATGGGAACGCCCAAAATGGACGGCCCGGCCAAGCCGGCCGCTCCCTACAAAATCAGGACAGTCATGGAGCGCCAGGAAGGCGTTGTCTCTCAAGTCGAGATGCGCGTCGGCGAGAAAGTCACCCAGGCGATATTGGTCGACATGGACACAATCCGTTATTTCACGGGCGAAATCATCAAGGCTCCTGTTGGGCTTGAGGCGGATAGAGGCTGCCGGACGAAGATCGACGTCAGAGTCGACGGGGATATCACCAATCTCTGGAGAAATTGGACAGCCGGACTCCACTGGCAGACTTGCTACGGCGATATCACCAAAGAGCTCGCTTATTTCTGCAGGTTCAAAGACATCAAGATGGTCAACGAAGCCGCCTGAGTGACGGAATGACCTGACCTCCGGGGTGCGGGGTGGCACCTCGGGGAACGTCCCCCAGCGATCAATCGCTGGTCATGATGAAAAGCGGCTTCTGGTGGAAGCTTTTGTAGAGGGGGCGCAGCCGGTCGCGGTCGTAATACTTGTCCACATCGATCACCTTCTCCCTGCTGGTGACAATTTCGACGGGAACGTTGTCGTATTCGCCGCTTCTCAGGCAGACCATCCGGCCGGACTTTTTGTCCAGGACGAGGTCCAGGGCCAGGTTGCCAAAAGCCATGGGAACGATGGAGTCGACGGCATCGGGGTCGCCGCAGCGCACTATATAGCTTAATTTCTGATTGATGACATTGATGCGCCGGCCGTGGTTAAATTTCGGCGAAAGATCCTTCAACTGGCTGGAGATGTAATCGCCGATTCCGCCCAATTTCTTATGTCCAAACATGTCCTTCTCTTCGCTCTCAAAGATCATATCGCTGCCTTCGACCATGGCGCCCTCGGAGACCAGGACAACAGAATAGAGGCTGGGGTTTTCGGCCCGGTCTTCGGTCATCAGCTCGCAGAGGCGCTCCATGTTGAATTTGTGCTCGGGAATAACGCAACGGTTGGCCGCTCCGGCCATTGTGGGCAAGAGAGCTGTAAACCCGGCATACCGGCCGAAGACTTCGATGACGAGGAATCGCTCGTGCGAGCCTGCGGTCGTCCTCAGGGCGTGAGTCATGCTGATCGTGCGGGTGACGCAGGTGCTGAACCCGAGGCAGTAATCTGTTCCTGGGACATCATTGTCCATCGTCTTGGGAATGGCAATGACCTTGATTCCTTTCTTGTGAAGCTCGACGGCGTAGCTCAGCGTGTCGTCGCCGCCAATGGGAATAAGATAGTCGATCCCGAGAAAGTCCAGGTTTTTCATCACTTCTTCAGTGAGATCGTTGAACTTCGCGTTGTATTTATCCCGGAGGTGCGCCGGCACTTTGACGTCGGGGACCTGGCTGGGCCGGGTGCGGGAGGTATGGAGAAAAGTCCCGCCCGTGCGCCCGACTTTATTGACGATCTCCTCAGTCAGGACCTGGCAACATTCTATATTTTCTGCATCTTTATCCCTGACAATTTCAATCAGGCCGGCCCATCCCCGGCGGATACCGATGACCTCATAGCCCTCGTGGATTGCCCGGATGGTGACAGCGCGGATGGCAGGATTGAGCCCTGGAACATCGCCGCCGCCGGTGAGGATTCCGATTATCCCCTTCTTTCTCTTGATGTCAGCCATTTTTTTCTCCTTGTTGGGGGACGTTCCCCAAGGTGCCACCCTTGTCTAGGTTAAGCTCTTTCACGAAGGAAACGCACTTGGTCACAAAAATATACGCCTTGGGATCATCCCTGTCAAGGTAGTCGCAGGCTTAAGCCTGCGGCTACTATCGCAACCCGGACCGAGCGTGCGCAGACGCCGGAATTTTTCACTCTTTTTGTTTGGGGAAGCATCTCTAAAACCGTGGTAAATAGAGCTCCAGTAAGGGATGGAGCGACCATCGAGAGATTTAGCCTGAAAATTTTGGCTTTTGAGGGAAGCCTGCGA
>CAZKEW010000013.1:0-21214 GCA_964551885.1 uncultured Eubacteriales bacterium | reverse complement strand
TACGCAGCCGCCGAGAAAGCCAAAATTTTCAACGGGGACACTTTAAAGGACTCTTATTTAGGAAATATTAATCCCTCCTACCTCCCTTGACCAATCAAGGGAGGCCTGAACAAGGTAAGTGTCTCCGCAATGGTCGGAAGGGAGCGAATCCCTTGACCAAGCTAAAAAAACAATCACGGAAAATGGGATGCTTCCCCGAGTAGACTGCGGCTTGACTAAACTTTTGTTAAAAGCTATATTTTGTTTATCCTTTTGTAACAAGCAAGATTGCATGTTCGGAAATATCGGCTTTCCTGAGCTGCTCATCATCATGGCCATTGCCCTGCTTATTTTCGGGCCTAAAAAGCTTCCCGAAGTGGGCAAATCCATAGGGAGAGCCATCCGGGAATTCCGCAAGGCTTCGGATGAAATCAAGGAAAAGATCGATCAAGAGATTCAGGCGGACGAGTTCCGGGAAATCAAGGAAGAGCTAAAAAAGGACATCAAAGAGGATGAGGAAGGGAAGAAAATCTCCTGACGAGATGACCTTCCTTGAACATCTCGAAGACCTCAGGAAAAGAATCTTTTACTCAGCCGTCGCCATCTTCATCGCCGTCATCCCCTGCTATATCTTCAGCAAAGACGTTTATAAGATTCTGGCCAGGCCGGTAACCCAATACCTCCCGGAAGGCATTAAGATGGCTTACACAAGCCTTACGGCACCCTTTATGCTCTACATGAAACTGGCCTTCCTCACCGCCCTTTTCGTCACCTCACCTTTCATCTTCCTCCAGCTGTGGTATTTTATCGCCCCGGGCCTTTACCAGAAGGAAAGGAAATACGTCATTCCGTTTGTCTTGTTTACGACGATTTTTTTCTTACTCGGCGCCCTTTTTGGCTATTTCATCGTCTTCCCCTGGGCCTGCCGCTTCTTCCTCAGCCTGGGCTCGGGTTTCACGCCAGTCCTGACCGTTGATTCTTACTTCAGCTTTTCCCTGCGCATCCTTCTCGGCATCGCTTTAGTGTTTGAACTGCCGACGCTCGTCTTTTTCCTCTCGAAGCTCGGAATCGTGACCTCCCGCTGGATGATCAAAAATTTCAAGTATGCCGTGCTCGCCGTCTTTATCATTGCCGCCGTGATTACTCCCACCCCCGACATGATTACCCAGAGCATCATCGCTGTCCCGATGCTCGCCCTCTATGGGCTCGGCATTCTGCTTGCCTTCCTCTTCGGCAAGGAGCGGAAGGTCCGCCGGAAGAAAAAGGGCGCTGAGGAAGAACTGTCCGGATAAAATAGTGGGACATGGAAAACAAAGCGCGGCTCATCGGCCTCACCGGGACAAACGGCGCGGGGAAAGGAGAAGTGGCCGCATATCTGATGAAAAAGGGCTATGAGTACTTTTCCCTCTCCGACCTGATCAGGGACGAGTTGAAAAAAAAGAGGAACGAGATAACGCGCGATAACATGATCGCCACGGGAAATGCTCTGCGCAAAAGATACGGAGCCGACATCCTGGCCCGCCGGGTGATGAAAAAAGTCAAAGGAAAGAAGGCCGTCATCGACAGCGTCCGTAACAGCCGTGAAGTGGCTTTCCTCCGCAAACAAAAGGGATTCCTGCTCGTGGCCGTCGACGCGCCGGTCGAGTTGAGGTACAAAAGGGTGAAGAAAAGAGGGAGGCTGGAGTCGGCTTTGACTCTCGAAGAATTCATCGCCAAGGAAAAGGAAGAGATGACCGGCGACGCCGGCGAGCAGCAATTGCGCCGCTGTCTCGCGCTGGCCGACATCACCCTCATCAACGACGGCACGCTGGCCGCTCTTCACCGAAGGATAGAGAAATGCCTATGAAGCCAAAACGCCTCTCCAAAGACGAGTATTATCTTGGCATCGCCAAAGAAGTCGCCCACCGAAGCACTTGTTTCCGCCGCTCCATCGGCGCCATCATCGTCCGGGACGACCAGATCATCTCCACCGGGTACGTGGGCGCGCCGCGCAAAACCAAGGACAGCTTCGAGCACGGGTTTTGCCTCCGCGACAAGCTCGGCATCCCCCACGGCGAACGCTATGAGCTCTGCCGGAGCGTCCACGCCGAGCAGAATGCCATCATCAACGCGGCCCGGGCGGGAGTGAGCCTCCTCGGCGGGGACATCTACATCTACGGAAGCGTCTACGGCGAGGATAAACCCATCAATGCTTTTCCCTGCTTCATCTGCAAAAAAATAATCATCAACGCCGGCCTCGACCGGGTCGTCTGCTCCACCACCGCGGGGAAGAAAAAGACTTTCCGCGTCAGCCGGTGGGCCAAAGACTGGACCGAGGGCGACATCCTCGACGACAAGCATCAATACGGATGATGGAGTAGCAGTGGTCGCACATTCTTCTTTTTTAATTTTTATTATTTTTATTTATTCTATAGGAATAATAGGCAATAAATTCCTGCCGGCCCAAGAGACAGCCCAGCCGGCCGCCAAGGTCAGCCTCCTCAAGCTCCTGGGCCTTTCCGCCTCGCCTGAATCCATCGATTATGTCCGGAACAAGACGCAGTTCCAGCTCCACACCCTTCTCACCGAGCAGCGCCACCCCAAGACCTGGAACCTGAGCGAGCGCATCCAGAAAGACGTCGCCGACGGCCTGAGGATGCTCCTCTCGGTGGACGAGGACATCGCCAAACGCCTTGAAACCCTGGCCTCCGATAGGCAGGCCCTGGAGCCGCTCGTCTCGGCCCTCGAGGAAGCTATCCTTTCCCAGGACAAAATCTATATCTACGGCTGCGGCGCGACGGGACGTCTGGCCAAGCAGATGGAAAGCTCCTTCTGGCGGCCTTTCTGGAGGAAGGTCAAGGCGGATGAAAAAATCTGGCCGAAACTCAAACCCCGCCTCTCCCCTGCTATCGAAGACGAACTCATCGGCGAGATGACCGGTGCCGACCGCGCGCTCATCAGCTCGCTCGAGGGGTTCGAAGACCTGCAGCTCATCGGCCGCCTCCAGCTCTCCGACAGAGGAATCAAAAAAGGGGATGTCGTCATCTGCGTCACCGAAGGCGGCGAAACGTCCTCTGTCATCGGGACGATCCTGGCCGCTCTGGACTTGTGGAAAGAAGGCGGCGTGTACGACCCGGCTGAGACCCGGAAGAAACTCTTTTTTGTTTACAACAACCCCGACGATAAGCTCCTCCCCTTCCTCCGCAGCCGCCGGGTGATCGAGGAACCGGGCATCACCAAAATCAACCTGACCACCGGCCCTCAGGCCATCACCGGCTCCACCCGGATGCAGGCCACAACCATCGAAACCTTCATCATCGGGAATGCTCTCCAGGAAGCCGCCCGGCGGACCTTGGAAGGATTCCTCTCTAAAAAGGAAATGGCCCGGGTTGGGTTTGAAAACGCCCCTCCGCTTGGAGAAAGGCTCCGCGCGTTTTCCTCCATCCTCGAGGAAGTGAAAAGGAGCATCCCCGCCCTTGCTCGTCTTACCGACCTCGAAGCCAAGGCTTACGCCGCGGGCCATTTTTCTACCTATTTCGCCAAATCTGGCCTGATCACGGTCTTCATCGATAGCACGGAGCGCAGCCCGACCTTCCGGCTTTTTCCTCTGGACACGGTGAAGGAACCGCGACGCAAATGCTGGATCCAGGTCTGGACTGAAGCCGCCAGCCTCGAGGAAGCTTGGCAGGCGTTTCTCGGCCGGCCTTTCCGCGGTCTCCGCCCCGAGCTCTACCAGAAACCCTTTGAAGACGAAATCGACGACCCGTACCTCAGAGACAAGGCCCTGGAAAGCCTGAAGCAGGCGGGCGATGACCAGCAATATCTTTACGACTTTTCCTTCGCCGAGCCTAACACCAAAAAACGCGGCCCCCAGCAGGGAGACATCAGCGTTATGGTCCTTATCGGGCTAGAGGTCGATGAGATGGTCTCCAACCCGGCCTCCTCATTCACCCGGTTTGGAAACCTCTTCATGAATAGCGGTGAGGGGATCATCTTGATCCAAGACAACCCGGCCAAAGGCCAGACATGGGAGGAGCCCGTCATCGGCGGGGTGGGCCAAAGCTCCAAGCAGCACGAGCTTGCCGTCGTGAAATTGGCCATCCCTTCGGACAACGACCCCTTCGGTGTGGCGCAGCAGGTCGGCCTGAAAATGCTCCTCAACGCTCACTCCACAGCGGTCATGACGCGGCTGGGAAAAGTCGTCGGCAACACGATGACCAACGTCAGCCCCTCGAACCTCAAGCTCATCGGCCGGGCAACCTATCTCATCCAGTCCCATGTGAACGACATCCTAACTCGTCCTTCCTGGGTGAGGCAGCGCGGCTACCGCGAGCCCATTTCTTACGGCGAAGCCAACGCCGTCCTCTTTGACTCGATCGCTTTTTTAAAAGACAGAAGAGAGACCGTAGGCCAGACCGCTGAGGTCGCCCTCTCTATCATCCGCATCCTCGAGTCCTTGCGTCAAAATAGAGGGATGGCCAATGAGGAAGCGCTGGAATTGGTCCAGAAAGTTGGGTTGAGTCAGTATTTGGTTGCGGTTGCCTTGACTCAGTGAGAGGGAGAGCTGTAGCAGGGAACGACCCGCGGCCTCCTGATTTCCTTTTTCTTTGTCTGCGGGTAGACGAACAATTCGCCGGCATAATTGCGCAGGACAACCTGCTCATCATTGATGGACTGAAGGTAGGAAGGCACGATCGGAATCTTACCGCCGCCGCCGGGAGCATCGATGACGAAATACGGAACAGCCAGCCCTGAGGTCCAGCCCCGCAGCGAATCCATGATCTCGATCCCTTTCTCGACGGCGGTGCGCAGGTAGGCCGTGCCCTTGACGTAATCAGCCTGGTAAATGTAATAAGGCTTCACCCTGACGGTGAGAAGTTTTTGCATCAATCTCCTCATTACCGCCGGGTCATCATTGACGCCGCGCAAAAGAACGGTCTGGTTCCCCAACGGGATTCCCGCGTCAGCCAGAAGGTTCAGCGCCCGGGCGGATTCTTCGGTGATCTCATCGGGGTGGTTGAAATGGACGTTGACATAGAGAGGATGGTATTTTTTGAGTATCGCTACGAGCTCCGGTGTAATGCGCTGCGGCAGGAAACAAGGCATCCGCGTCCCGATGCGCAGGATCTCCACATGCGGGATCTCCCGCAAGAGCTTCAAGACGTATTCTAATTTTCTATCTCCGAGCATGAGCGGGTCTCCGCCGGAGATGATGACATCCCTGACTTCAGGATGGCTGCGGATATAATCCACGCCGTCCTCGACGTAGCGAGGATGAATCTTGCCGGGATCGCCGACTTTCCGCTTCCGGGTGCAGAAGCGGCAGTAGGAGGCGCAGAGGTGAGAGACGAGAAAGAGCACCCTGTCGGGATACCGGTGAACGATGCTCGGCACCGGAGAGTCCTCCTCCTCGCTCAGGGGATCGGCCGTGCCGTCTCTCTCTTCGAGCTCCGCGGCATCCGGCACCACCTGACGGTAGATGGCATCGCCCTTGCTTTTGATCAAGTTGGCGTAATAGGGCGTTATCTGGACCCTGAAAAGCCGGGCAACTTTCTTGACCCTTTCGAGGTCCAAATTGAAGAAGCGGGCAATCTCTTCAGGAGATTTGAGACTGCGCTTTAAAAGCTGTTGCCACTCTTCTTCCATTTTTCCGATGACTCCTTTTACCCAAAATATTTGACATAAGTGATCCGGTCATCCCCGGGCTTGTAAAAATCGGGGATGCGCGAAACTTCCTTGTAGTCCAAACCGAGATAAAACCGGCGTGTGCCCTCGTACTTGGGCTGGGAGGAAGTCTCGACCAGAATCATCCTTCCTCTCTCGGCCCTCACTTTTTCCTCCAGCCAGCGCACCAGCTCTTTGCCGTGGCCGCAGCCCTGCTCCTCGGGCGCGACGGCCATCCAATAAAGGTCGTAGGTCCCTTCGGTGAGCAGCGTCGGGCCGTAGGATATGTACCCGACAACCTTGCCGCTCCGATTCTCGACGACGGCCAGAAAATAGTCCTGCTGCTGCGGCTGGTTGAGATAGATATCGACCTGCTCGCGGGCAAAAAAGAGTTCGGCCGGAGTGAACATATCCGTAGCCTCGACGATCGCAAGCACGGTATCCCGGTCAGCCTGCTTCATTGCCCGTACCATTTCCGGCCTTTTTTACTCAACGCTTTCTCCAGGACATGGTGCCAAAAAAACGGGTATTCGATGCGCACGTCCTCGGAGCTGAACCACGGCTCTTCTTTGCGGCGCAGAGCCTTCTCGATCATCAGGCTCCAGAACTGGGTATAATCTATTCCGGCGGCTTTGAGAGCCCGGCAGTACCCGGCGTCCAGGCTCGTGTCGGGGTTGGGGTTGACCTCAAGAATATAGATCCGGCCGTCCTTGGCCATCCGGAAATCCACCCGCGCGTAATCGCGGCAGCCCATCGCTTGGAACGCAGCCAAAGCATACTGCTGCAGTTGCCCGCGCAAAGGATCTTCGATCGGAGCGGGGCAGATGGCCGGAGTGGTGACAAAGAGGATATGCTCTTCGAACCACTTGGCTTCGTAAGAGCAGATGTGAGGCGCGGACTCGGGCATGGCAGAAAAATCAATCTCGGAAACGGGCAAAGCTTCGAGCTTGTCGCTCTCGATCAGAGCAACGTTGAACTCCCTTCCCTGGATGAACTCTTCCACCAGAGCGGGCTGTTTATATTCATTAATGATTTTGCCGATTCTCTCCATCAAGGCTTCCTGGTTATGGACTACCGAATTCTCGTGAATGCCCGAGCTGGCATCTTCCTGATTGGGCTTGACAATCACGGGAAAATGAAGGTCCATCTTCTGCTCGACAGAAGTCATCAGCCTTCCTTTGGCCGTCGGAAGACCGAACGAATTGAGAATGGCCTTGGACTTGAATTTGTCCTGGCAGATCGCCAAGGCTTTGGAAGGATTTCCGGTGAAAGCAATGCCGAACGCCTCTAAAACAGCCGCCACATTGGCTTCAAGCTGCGGCCGGCCGAGATATCCCTCGCACAGGTTGATGAGCACATCCGCCTTCAGCTCTTTGATGCGGCGGAGAAGGGTCATCAGGCTTTCCCGGAGCGGAAGGATGACAGCGATGTATCCTGAATCAGAAAGGGCCGAGAAAACGGATTCGGCCACATCGGCCACGGATGCTTCGGAAAGCCTTTCCTCGGGCCGGTTGACTACGGGATCATAGGCGTTGTAAGCGATCCCCACAATAATATTTTCTCTCTCCATCTCTTTTTAACCCAGACCTTGCTGCCGCTTCATCGATCACCCGATGAATCAGCGCGGAATAGGAATATCCCGCTGTCCGGGCGGCCTTGGGAAGGCAGGAATTGTCTTCCGGGTTGGGCAGGATGCCCGGCAGGGGGTTGACCTCCAGGATATTCGGTTCGCCTTTCTCGTCCAGGCGAATATCGATGCGGCACCAGTCCCGAATCCTCAGGACCTCGCAGGCCCTCCTCGCGACGTCTTCTATTCTTTCCTTCAGGTTTCCGCTGACCTCAGCGGGACATTTGAAAATTTCCAAAGGCTTTTCGGGCTGGTCCCAGATCCATTTGGCTTCATAAGAATAAATAGGTTTAGCTCCCGGAGGAAGCTGGCTGTGGTCGATCTCGACGATCGGCAAAATCTCAAAGTGTGGGGAATTGCCCAGCACGCCGATGGTGAACTCACGGCCGTTGAGAAAATGTTCGATAATGGCAGGCTGTTTGTAGAGCGTTTGGACTTCCTCGACGCGCGCCTCAAGCTCATTCCGGTCTTCCACCACCGAGTTATTCCGGATGCCTTTGCTCGAACCTTCATAAAGAGGCTTGACGATCACGGGAAGCCTGATCCCCCGGGGAAGAGTTTGACCGGGCTCGACAACCCAAAAAGGCGGCGTCGGGATTTTGTGGTAAGCAAGAATTTCCTTGGCCCGCGATTTATCGAGACAGATGCCGAGCGTCAGCGGGTCAGAACCGGTGTAGGGAATCTCCAGGACTTCGCAGAGCGTGGGAATGTGCGACTCGCGATTCGGACCGTCGAGCCGTTCAGCGATATTGAAAACAAGGTCGGGTTTTATTTCTTTGAGACGGAAGTAAGCCTCTTCGTCGGCTTCTATAGGGAAAACATCATGTTTCTCGCCGAGCGCTCTCTCGATCGCCAAGATGGTCTCGTCGGAGTCACACTCGGCGAGCCAATCAAGTGGAGGGTCTTCTTCCTCCCTTTTTTCTTCGAAACGCCTTTGATTCAGCAACGAAGCCACCCCGTTCTTTGAGCTGAATAGAAAAGCAACCTTCATTGCTGCGTCGCTCGGCTTCGCCTAAGGTTGATGAACGTTCCCAACATCGTGATCATCTTATTCTTTTTATTCTTTTTTCTTTTGCTTTCGCTCTTTTTTTCTCTCTTCTTATTTTCATTATGTAATATAAATCATTTTTTCCAAATGTCAATACTTTTTTTGAAAAATCACACTTTTTTTTGAGTGTCTACAAAACAAGACACCATTAGTGGTGGCGAATGATCTCTTTAACTCGCATCAATTGAACTTGGTAAGAGCGCTCTATTTCTTCCAGTCTTGCGGAAATGTAACCGATGGTTTCTTTGATGCTGGGAATGAGAATGTATTCCAAAGCGTTGACCCGGCGGCGGGTCACTTCGATCTCCGAGGAGACAAGTTCAACGGCTCTCCAGAGCCTGGCCATTTCCAGCAGGTCTTTCATCATCTCGCGCGTTTTTTTGAGGCCGATGTCCAATTCCGCTTCGGTGTTAAGCAAATCATAATCGGCCGTCTCTGCCTCTTTGATTTCAAACCGGGGTATAGAAAGGTTGAGAACGCGCTCTTTCTTTGTTTCAAGAACAAGCGTTCCTTGAGGAATGAGCCTTTCCAAGTCGGCGAGTGAACTCCGGCTGCGGGCTAAGGCAAAGGAAAGAAAAATTTTTTTAAACTTGGCGCTTACCTCTTCCTGGAGTTCGGAGAGCCTGCGGACGTTTTCGATAAACCGGCGCATGAGCTCTTCGAGTTTGTCTTTAAGCAGCTTGTGGCCGCGTTCAGCCAGGCCGAGCCGCCGGCGCAGACGCAGCAGCTCCATCCTGTTCGGGTTGACGTTCAGTCGCATCGCACAAATGCTTTCTTAAATGTCATTCCGAGCGAAGCGAGGAATCTCAATTGAGATTGCTTCGGCATCTTCGATGCCTCGCAATGACACGGCAAATTCATCTCATTCATTTCGGTAATATTTGTCCAAGTATTCGGGACGGATCCTCTTCAATTCCGCGCGCGGGATGTGGCGAAGAAGGCGCCAGCCGACCTCCAGCGTCTCGACGACACTGCGGCTGACAAACTCGCCCTGCCGGACAAATTCATTCTCAAAAGCGTCGGCAAAATCCAGGTAGAGACGGTCCAGGTCGCTCAACGAGGCCTCACCCAAAATCAGCGCCAGCTCGCGGGCTTCCTTGCCGCGCGCGTAGCAGGCAAAAATTTGGTTGAGGACATCGGCGTGGTCCTCGCGCGTTTTTCCAGCTCCTATTCCTTTGTCTTTGAGCCGCGAGAGGCTCGGGAGCACATCAATCGGCGGATAGATTCCTTTCCGGTGGATCACCCGGCTGAGCATGATCTGTCCTTCGGTGATGTATCCGGTGAGGTCGGCGATGGGATGGGTTTTGTCGTCTTCGGGCATGGTGAGGATGGGAATGAGGGTAATCGACCCCGTCTTTCCTTTGATCCGGCCGGCCCGCTCGTACATCGAAGCCAAGTCGGTGTAGAGATAACCCGGATAGCCGCGACGTCCGGGAATTTCTTTTCGCGCCGCGGAAATTTCGCGCAACGCTTCCGCATAAAAAGTCATGTCCACGAGGATGACGAGGACATGCATATCTAACTCAAAGGCCATATACTCGGCGCACGTCAATGCCAGCCGCGGCGTGGCGATGCGTTCGATAGGCGGCTCATTGGCCAGGTTTAAAAACAGCACGGCTCTTTCCAGAGCTCCGGTGTTGCGGAAGTCCTCGATAAAGAAGTTCGCCTCTTCGAAAGTAATTCCCATGGCGCCGAAGACAACGGCAAACTTCTCCGCCTTCCCCAGCACTTTGGCCTGCCGGGCGATCTGCGCGGCTAGGCGCGGATGCGGCAGCCCGCTTCCCGAAAAAAGAGGGAGCTTCTGTCCTCTGACCAAAGGATTCATGCCGTCAATGGAAGATATTCCTGTCTCGATAAACTCTGAGGGATAATCACGAGCATAGGGATTGATCGGGCTTCCGTTGATATCCAACTGTTTTTTGGCGATGATCTGGGGTCCACCATCCTTCGGCCGTCCGGAGCCGTCGAAGACGCGGCCGATGATCTCATCCGAGACACCCAGCCTCTGAGAACGGCCCAGGAATCTCACCCTCGACCTGTCCACATCCAGGCCCACCGTTCCCTCAAAAACCTGGACGACGGCTCTCTCCGTGGAAACATCGAGGACGGTGCCTCGGCGCAGCAGGCCCGCCGCCGTCTCAATCTCCACGAGCTCGCCGTATTTGACATCCACAATTTTTTCGACGATGACGAGCGGCCCGACGATATTAGAAACGGTCAAATATTCTTTATACATACCAGCCTCTCATTCTTTGTCTTCTCCGGTCTCCTTGAACGTCCGGTCGATCTCCATATAGACCTCCAGGATCTCCACCTCATCCTCCGGCAAGTACTTCATCTGCGAAATCCTTTCCCTCACCTGGAGGGAGAGAACACGTTCCAGGCTCCTGCTTTCCTCCAGGGCTTTAAGGCCTTGGTGGTGGAAATGGAGGATGTTCCGCAACATCAGGTACTGCTTCCTCAAAGACGTGTATGTGTCCTGGGGATGAAAGGCATTCTGGTGGAGGAAGTCTTCCCGGATGGACCGGGCCGACTCCAGGATAAGCCTCTCTTTGGGAGAGAGCGATTCAACACCGATGAGCCGGGCGATCTCCTGAAGCTCCGCTTCCTGCTCGAGAAGAAGCATGGCTTCCTGCCTTAAAGCCATGAAGTCTTCCGCCACTTGGGTGCTTAAATAATTTTTAATATTTTCGCTGTAAAGCGAGTAGCTCAAGAGCCAGTTGATGGCGGGAAAATGGCGCATGTTGGCCAGCCTGTCATCCAAGGCCCAGAAAACCTTGACGACTTTCAGCGTCGCCTGCACGACCGGGTCGGACAGATCTCCTCCGGGAGGAGAGACAGCGCCGATGACGCTCAACGCGCCCGGCCTCTCGCCCGAACCCAGGCAGATGACCTTTCCCGCCCGCTCATAGAACTCGGCGATGCGGCTCGCCAGGTAGGCGGGATAGCCTTCCTCGCCCGGCATTTCCTCCATCCGGCCTGACATCTCCCTTAAGGCCTCAGCCCAGCGGCTGGAGGAATCGGCCATGAGGGCGACAGAATATCCCATATCCCTGAAATACTCGGCGATTGTCATGCCCGTGTAAATGGAAGCCTCACGCGCCGCCACTGGCATGTTGGAGGTGTTGGCGATGATCACGGTGCGCTCGAGGAGCGGGCGCCCGGTGCGCGGGTCTTTGAGCTCGGGGAAACTCAGCAGAAGGTCGGCCACTTCGTTCCCGCGCTCGCCACAGGCTACGAAGACGACAATCTGGGCATCCGACCATTTCGCCAGCTGATGCTGGACTACGGTTTTCCCGCTTCCAAACGGACCGGGCACGCAGGCTGTCCCGCCCTTGGCAATCGGGAAGAGGGTATCCAGCACGCGCTGTCCTGTGGTCAGCGGCTCATCCGGCATCAGCCGCCTCTGGACGCTGCGCTGCTTCCGGATGGACCAGGTCTGGTGCATCTGGATATCTTTTTGACCTTCCCTCGTCTCAATCCTGGCCACAGCGTCTTCGACAGTGAATTTTCCTTTTCTTATCTCCAGAACCTTTCCGCCTGCGTCAGGGGGTACCATGATTTTGTGGCGGACAAGCGGCGTTTCCTCGACTTCACCGAGAAAATCACCGGCTTCGACCATCTGGCCTTTTTCGACCGCGGGCACAAACTCCCACTTTTTCTCACGGTCGAGCGGAGGGAGCTCGATCCCCCGGGTCACGAAATCTCCGCTCTTAATCCTGATGATATCCAAAGGCCTCTGGATGCCGTCGTAGATAGAGCTGATCAAACCGGGGCCGAGCTCAACGCTCAGAGGTTTTCCGGTCAACACAATCGGCTCCCCTGGACCGATGCCCGTCGTGTCTTCATAGACCTGGATAAAAGCCTGGTCCTCTCGCAGTTCGATGATTTCACCGATAAGCCCCAATTCTCCGATTTTGACCATGTCGTACATTTTGGCTCCGAGACAGCCCGAAGCCACAACCAGAGGTCCGGCGACACGAATAATCTTAGGTTGACTCATCTTTTCCCTTTCTTTTCACCAAAGAATCAGATCCCGTGGCTTTAACAGCCATCTCTCTCACCATCTTTTCCACATCGTCGGTTAAAGACCGGTAATCGGAGAAGCCGACAACCACAGGACAAAATTTTTTTTCGCTTTCTTTTCTTTCTTTCTTGAAAGCCTCGAGCCATCTTTGATGGACAAAACAGAGAGCAAAATTTTCTTTTTCAATCTTGGCCATAATCTTTCGCGCATCTTCGACGTCCTTGGGCGAAAAGGTGTGAACGCCCAGGGCCCGAAAAGCAAAAACGAGGTCGGCCTCACCGACGATGGCGATTTTATCAAAATCAGACATAAGTCTCGCTCATCCTTTCCTTGAGCCATTCTGCCGGAACGAGGCTCATCTTCCCCACGCCGAGAAGCCGGATGAGAGCAAGCTCTCTTCTCTTGGCCTCACCGTAGGCGAAAACAGGCTCAGGTCCGAAAGTGAATTTTTTTGCCCCCCGCAAATAGCCCATCAAAAAGTCATCCATCCCTTTTTCGAGGCCGATGAATGTCTCCCGGCTCTCCAGGATGTCCGTGCCTCGCTCCCAGACTTCCCTGTAGAACGAAGCCCGCAGCTTCTCCCCGATCTCGGCGAAGGATAGAGGATAACTTTCGCGGAAGAATCTCTCCTCCAGCCATCCTCCCTTCATAAGCCGCCTTTCGAAACGCTCTTGGGAAAGGCCAAGATACTTGGCCCGGCCTAGAATCTTGAGGTTCCCGAGGTCGATAAGGTGTCTGACATAATCCCGGATGAAGGGATAGCCGGAATTTCGAGCAACTCCCAGCGCTTCTTCGGGAGATTCCTCCAACAAAAAGACTTCAAGGATGTTTTTTTCTAAAAGGATTTCGGCCATCCAGCGCCCGAGCTTCTCCTCCTCCCCTCGAAGGAAGGTATCAAGCTCTTCGGAAGTCCTCACCTTGGTCAGGTCTTCCGGGTAATTTCCTGCATCATAAATGATTTTCAAAGCGGCAAGGAAGTCCGTGGCCTCCGAAGCTTCCCTGAAGACAGCATACTGGATAAGATATTTCCCCAGGGCGTGCGCCCGGCCGACGGCATAAGCGTAGTTGAGTCGCGAAGGGCTGCTCATATCTTCAACGCTTCAAGGATGTCGTTTTCCAATCTCGAGCGCAGCTCCTCGATTAATTTTTCTCTGGCGAAAGCTTCTTCCCTTTCTCCATCTTTGATGATGACTTTTTTCTTCAGCTCCTTCTGGCGCAGGGAGTCGGCTTTGAAAGCCTTCCTCATCACTTCATCAAGAAGCTCTCTTTTCTGGCGGAGGATCTTCATCTTCTTTTCCAAACGGGCCTGGGTTACGATGCGGCTCGCTTGGAGGACCGCCTCCCTCTCTGCCTCTTTGAGATAGGCTGCGGCGCGCTCCGTTGCTTCCCTCTCGGCGGCCTTTCTGATGTTCTCCGCTTTGTTTCGGCTCTCGAGGATGATCCTCTCCGCTTCTGCCCCAGCGTCGGAGATTATCTTTTCGATGATCTTCTCTAAGCTCATGACGATTCTTTTGAGCCGCCTGCGACTCAGAGTTTGACGCTGTTGAGCAGGAGGACCGTAATGAGCAGTCCCAAGACAGCGTAGGTTTCCACCAGCGCGCCCAAGACCAGAGGCTTGGCCAGGTCTTTGGGCTGTTTGGCCACCATGTAGATGCCTGCCGCGCAGACTTTGCCTTGATGAATGGCAGAAAGCAAGCCAACAAAAGCCACGGGCAGGCAGGCGATGAGAATCTGCCAGCCTTGATACACAGAGACTTTGGCGATTATGCCTGAAGTCAGCCCCAACTTGAGCATCACCAGAAAGCCGATCAAAAGTCCGTAAATTCCCTGGGTGCCGGGAAGCGCAACCAGCAAAAGGAGGATACCGAATTTTTCCGGGTCCTCGCTCATGACTCCGCTGGCCGCTTGGCCGGCCAAGCCTACGCCGATGGCCGAGCCTATTCCTGCAAAAAGAAACGCGGACGCTGCTCCGAGAACAGCTAAGGTCAAGCCTAATTCCATCTCTCTCGCCTCCTTATCTTTACTCGCGACATATCTATTCAAAGAAACTCGACAAACTTGCCTTCCAGTTTAAAAGGCTTAAAAGGCCTTCCCCCGGATTGGTAGAACTTCGTGAAAAACTCGACGAACTGAAGACGCATGGAATGAACGAACCCGCCGAGGAAGCTGATGACCAGGTTGAAAAGATGTCCGGCCACGAATATCAATGCGGCAAAAAGCCAGCCGACCCAAGGAATACCCAGAGCCATCTGACAAAGAGTATTAACCACCATGGCGATAACGCTCGTGGCCAATCCGAGAGCGAAAAGCCGCGAATAGGAAAGGGTATCCCCGATGTATTTGGAGATGTCGTAGAGGCTGTAAAGCCCGCCGAAGAAGCGGGCGATGGGGTTTCGTTTGGGCGCGGCGAAAAAGACAATACCGGCTGCGCCGGCGAGGGCCAAAATTCCCCACAGAGTTTGCTTGGTCAGGAAATAAGCGACAAGGGAAGGCAGCAACAGCAGCCAGCCTCCCTGGACGCAGATCGACTGCAGGTAGTTTTTCTTTTTCACTCCACTAATCAGGTTGAGGAGAGTTCCGAGCCAGACCTGGATGAAGCCCAGGGCGAGCGCCAGGCCGAGAAAGGACAGGAGATTTTTAAGGGGATCGATGAGGAGCAGCCGGCGGATGGGAAACCCGAACCATCCTCCCACTAAAGTCCCCAGGATGATGTTGGAGACGCCCAAAAGAAGAAGGAGCTTCATGAACTGGAGGAGGCCGCCTTTGGGTTTGGCAAACTTCATATAGAGAAGGCTCAGCAGCGTGACCACAAGGCCATACCCGGCCTCGCTCACGCACAACCCGACAAAGATGAAGAAAAAAGGCGCCAGGAGAACGGTGGGGTCCAAGGAATCGCGACGGGGGAGGCCGTAAAGCTGGGTGATGATCTCAAAAGGTTTGACAAGTTTCGGGTTTTCCAGGATGACCGGCGGGTCTTCGCCCTCGAGGGGAGGACGGATCAAGAGTTCGCTTTCTTCTGCGTAAGGCTCAAGGATAGACTTCAACGTCTTGACATCAGAAGACCTGACCCAGCCCTCGAGATAGACCGCTTTTTCTGTCTCGCCGAGAAATTTCGAGGAGGATAGTCTTTCGCGCTCATTGTGAAGAACATCGTAGAGCTGGGCGAGTTTGTCCCTGTAGGTTTTCATCGTCTTAGCCTCTTCATCCAGCTCCGCAATCTCCTTTTTCTTTTTTTCGATTTCTCGGTGATCTTTCTCGACGACATCTTTCACGCGGTCATCGCCGGATGCTTTGGCAAAGATGGGCTCAGCCAAATAAATGAGGCTGAACTGAAACTCTTTAAGCCGTTCATCAAAAAACTCTTTTTCTTTTTTTAGGAAGAAAATAACGAGAATGCAGTTTCTCTTGCCTTCGCCAATCATTTCAGACCAGATGCCGCTGTCTTTCGCCATTTCTGCGAAGGCTTCTTTTTGAGAAAGAGGCATCGTCCCGACCAGGATTTCCAATTGGTTCGAGGATTTGAAGAGGGAGAGAGGCAAGTCCAGACCGGCCAGAGGCAGGAGAAATTCGATCTCTTTTGCCAGGAACTTGATCCGAGACAGGAGATCATTTCTCTCTGCCTCTATTTTTTCTATCTTGTCCAAAACAGGCTGATAAGGAAAATGGAGAACCTCTTCTCTCTCCTTCTGCGAAAGCACCGGCTTTTGAGTCAGGAGCTTTTCCATGAACCCCTTTTCTTCCCAGCGGGAAAGAGAGTCCAGTCCATGCTTCAGGCGGTAGATGAGATGATCGAGATGGAAGATGTCTCCGGGAGAAAAGCCAAGGCCGAATTCCTCTCTATCAACGTCAGAAAGCTCGACAATGCCGACTTCCTGAAGAGCAGAAAGGAGCCGCATTTTTAAGGAGGCATGGGCCAGGATCTGGGCCTTCTCCACTTTGGCCAAGGCCATAGCTTAAACCGAGCCTCCTTCTAAGAATTCCTTTATCCTTCGGGTCACTTTTTTGACCGCCTCGGCCATGGAAGCTGCCGCTTTTTGGCGAATCGACGCAGCCTCCGCTTCAGCTTCAGACGTGGTCTTTTCTGCTTCTTTTAAAGCCTCATCTATCACAACTTTTTTCTTTGCTTCCGCTGCGTTTTTTGCCCGGGCGAAATGGTCCTGCTTGATCTTCTCCGCCTCCTCAGAAGTGTCTTTGAGAATCCGGACGGAAACTTTCTCCTGAGCCTCCCGGATGATCGTCCGCGCCCTCTCCTCGGCTTCTTTCACTTTTCTTAGGGCGTCGAGCGCGGCGCTCTTTTTGGGGTCACCGTTCATCCAAATTTCCTTCTCTTGTTTAGAGTTTCATCTTTTAAAATACCCCATCATTTTTTCTGTCCTCTCTTACTTGATGAACGATTATTATAGCCGATGCTCACCCACTTTCAAAGAGATTATTATACCTTATTATATTATATGGCTTATATAGATTATATTGAAAAAAGGAAATCCGGAAGCTTAAGGCAGGATGGTCGTGTAGAGATAATAGGCCCTGAAATCCAGCTTTTTGCGCCGCGCCTGCTGCTCGATCGCAAGGAAGGAAGATTTATAGTCACTTGGCGGGGTTTTGAAGAGGATAAAGGCCCCGGCTTGGACAATATCGCGCAGCATATCCAGCTCCAATCCTTCCTCCACGTGAAGGACGAGGTTTGAGCAGGCCGCAGACGCCTCCTTTATGACCTCTAAAAGAAGAGCCGCATCCTCGCCGGATTCGAGGCTTTGGTCCGAGATATGGACCCAGCCGCCGTTTCTGGCCAGATCCTCGAGCCCATCGACCAGCCGGCTGTGATGGTAATAAACAAGCCAGGTTCCGGCTTTCCGGCACGAGGAGGCCAATTCGCTTAGGTCGGCCGGGCTGCGCTCCCTGTCCCTGTTTGAAAGATGAAGGTAGGCGCCGCTCCGGCTGACATCCAGAAGAAAAGAGAGTGAAGTCGGATCGCCCTCTTTATTTCCTGTTATTGTTCCCTGATGGAAATAGGCGACGATGGCTTGACCTCTTGAGCAGGCCTTGGCAAGAAGCTCGATTTCCGTTTTGTTCGGCCGGGCTTCATCCGAGGTGTAGATATCAGCGCCGGCTTCTCCCAGCCACTCAAGCTCAAAAAGGCTGAGCTTCCCCGTATCGATCAAGCGGAATCGGCCGCCTTTCTGCCGGCAGAACTTGGCCGAATCTAGGAAAGCAGAGAAATCATTCTGGTCGTCGCGGATGGTGATATCCATCCCCTTCCCGGCCTGAGAAAGAAGCTCAAAAACCCTGGTTGCGCTTGTCTCGTCCTTCATTAGGATTCATAGTATGGCAAAAGAGCCCGGCCAAGTAAAGCGTGCGACTTGAAAAAAAAAGGTTTCTTCTTTAATATCAGAATCGGGACGCCAATGACGAAAAAGTGCGTTGTCCTTTTTTCCGGTGGCATCGATTCCACGACCGCCCTTTACTGGGCTAAGGCCACTTATAATCGCGTCACAGCTCTGAGCTTCAACTACGGCCAGCGCCACAGGGTTGAGCTGGTGCTTGCGCGCCGCCTGACCCGCCGCCTCTGGATTTCTCACAAGATACTTCGAATAGACCTGCGCCAGGTCGGCGGCTCTTCCCTAACCGACCCAGCTCTCCCGCTTCCGGAATTTGAAACCGCCGAAGAGATCGAGCCGGGCATCCCGGCCACTTATGTGCCTTTCCGTAACGGCATTTTTCTCGCTTTGGCGGCAGCGTGGGCCGAGGTCAATGGCATTCGGGACATCATCTGTGGATTCAACATCATCGATTCTCCCGATTATCCGGATACGCGCGCAGCTTTTGTAAAAGCCATGGAAAAGGCGATTCAGCATGGGACAAAAGCCCTATCGGGGGACCGGAAGATTAGAATCATCGTGCCCCTCATCCGGATGAAGAAATCAGAGATTATCAAAAAAGGGCTTTCGTTAGGAGCCGATTATGCTTACTCCATCTCCTGCTACCGTGGAGACGAGATCCCCTGCGGGAAATGCTCCTCCTGCCTGCTCCGCCAGAGAGCCTGGCAAGAAGCCGGGGTCAAAGACCATCTCCTCCAAAGGCTAAAAAAGGAAGGGAAACTATGAGCTGGCGACTCAAAGTCAGGGACAAATTTCAGGCCGCGCACTTCCTCAAAGAATACCAGGGCAAGTGCGAAAAAATTCACGGCCATACTTTCGAGGTCGAGGTCGTCGTTGAAGTCGAGGAACTCGACAAAACGGGAATCGGGATCGATTTCACTCAGGTCAAGGCTAAATTGACCGAAATCCTGCCCGACCACACTCTCCTCAACGAAGTCTATCCTTTCAACCCCTCGGCAGAAAACCTGGCCCGCGAATTTTTCTCCGAACTCAAGAAGCATTTCCCTGTCAAGGAAGTGACCGTCTGGGAGTCCGAGGATGCTTCAGCGACCTACACTGAAGATCGTTGAAATTTTCCCATCCCTTCAAGGAGAAGGGTTGCGACAAGGGGAACCCACCATATTCGTTCGTTTCACCGGCTGCAACCTGAAATGCTATTTCTGCGATACGAAGTACGCCTGGCAGAAAGGCCGGGATTATTCGGTCTTCCAGGTTATGGATAAAATAAAAAAAATCCGCGAACGCTTTCCCGCCCGCTGGGTCTGCCTGACGGGCGGAGAACCTCTTCTCCAGGATCTGCGTCAGCTCGTAAGGCTCCTCAAAAAAGCGAAACTCAAAATTCAGGTCGAGACCAACGCGACCCGGTATTATCCGCTGTCCATCGATTGGTACACGATATCCCCAAAACCTGAGGCTTATTCCTTTGCTCCCGAATATCGAGCTCGGGCCAAAGAAGTCAAGCTTGTGGCAACAAAAGACCTGCGGCTGGGAGTCATCAAAAAATTGCGCCAAGCCTTCCCGGAAAAAATGCCTATCCTCCTCCAGCCCCAATCTAACAAACGATGGAGCCAAAAGCTGGCCATGAAGATTATCAGGCAAGCTCTTGAAGCCGGCCTGACAAACGTCCGCTTATCCGTGCAACTTCACAAAATTCTTCACCTTCGATAACCAAACATATCAGGGATGGGCGGAGCGACCATTGAAGGTTTAGCCTTCCCGAAACGTTCTTCGAGGGGACCCGTCTTTGCGGGCGGCGAGTATGTTCTGAGCTAGAGCGGAACAAAGGGAAAGGCCACAGTTGGATAAGCAACAAAGCTAAGAGGTATTGTCTGGCATGCGAGTTACGCAGCCGCCGAGAAGAGCGGTGAGGGAACGGCGTTAAAAACCTGAATGGGAGCGAGGCCAGCCCTGATATGCACTCAGCTTTCTTTTTTCCGCTCAAACCACCGATAACCCGAGCGAGTCAGGTAAAAGCCTAAGAGAATGATCAAAGCGCCGGCCACTTGCCGGATGGTTATACTTTCGCGGAGAAAAAGATGGGCAAAAAAGACGGTCAGAACTGGCGTGATGTTGTTAAAGATCCCCGTCTTGGTATTGCCCACTCGCTTCACTGATGAATACCAGATGACATAGCTCACGGCAATGGCAAGAATGGAGGAATAAAGAAAAGCGGCCCAGCTTTTCGAAGAAAGGGAATCCCAAGGCTGTCTGAGAATATCTTTGGCCGCGAACGGGAGATAAAAAAAGGTCCCGATAGTTAGAGTGAGGGAAGTCAGCTTGAGAGGCGATATTTTTTCGAGGAGAGGCTTAGAAAAAACCGTGTAGATAGCCCAGCCGAGGTTGCCCAGGAGAATCATCAGGTTTCCCTTGAGGCTCTGGCTCGAAAGAGCCGAGAAGGAAGCGCGGCTGAAGAGGATGAGATAGAGCCCAAAGAAGGATATCAAGATCCCCGCCCATCCGGCCCAGTGGATCCGTTCGCGGATGAAGATGGCGCTCATCAGAGCAATGAAAATGGGCGTCATTGTCATGATCAAGGATGTGCTCGAGGCTGTCGTCAGGCTGATGCCGTTGATAAAAAGAAGCTGATAAAACGTGTTGCCGACGATGCCGAGGACGACGACTTTCCAAATATCGGCTCGAGCCAAGGAGATTCCCCCCTCTTTCCTCCAGAGAAACGTAAGCAGGAGCAGAGAGGCGAGCGTCAAGCGGGGTCCATTGAAGCTGTGGGGAGAGAACTCGCGGAGGGCTATTTTGATGAAGGAAAAATTCACGGCCCACAACAGCACGGCCAGGAGCATGAAAAAATCTGTGGCGCCAAGCCGAGAGGAGTTTTCTCTGTTCATCTGCTCACGAAGAACCTGATGGAGTTAAAAAGGAAGAATTCTCGAGATAAAGGATAAAACCTGAAAAAGGCAGGGACGGAAGCTTAGTTTTATTCTGGGCCTTGAATGGAACGGGGGAAATGAGCTTCAACAATAGACTTGATTCCTCCTCTCGGGTTGAACTCTCCGGTGACCGTCGCTCGCACGGGCCGGCAGGCCGCGACGACGTCCTCAAGGATCCGGTTAACGGCATTTTCATAAAAAATGCCCAGATTGCGGTAAGCAAGGATATAGTTTTTTAAAGATTTAAGCTCAAGGCAGGAACTTTTAGGCACGTACTGGATCGTTATTATCCCCAAATCAGGCCGGCCTGTTTTGGGACAGACCGAGGTAAACTCAGGAATCTCGATAGTGATCTCATAATCAGGAAACTGGTTCGGAAATGTCTCGATGCGGGGAAGCCTGGTCTTCAGCCCGGCCTTAGCTTCTCTTTCGCCATAACCTTTCTGAAGCTTCTTCATTTAGTTCCGCTCGGAAAATGGCAGTATATACCAACTTCCAGCCAAAGACAACCTTACTGCTCCGCCTGATAAAATCGTAAGCAGCTTCGTTTCTATGATGATCGTGGAGCCCTTCAATGTCACAGGAGAGTTTGGTGAAGGGATGAAGCGGCCATCGAGAGATTTAGCC
>CAZKEW010000012.1:0-21315 GCA_964551885.1 uncultured Eubacteriales bacterium | reverse complement strand
AGGGCGTCAACGAGCTCCGGCTCGACCTCCAGAAAATCTTTGCCGAAGCCGGAATTACGGCGCGTTCACTCCGGTACAATTATGTCAGTCTGGAAAAGGAAAAGGCCAAGAAAATCAATGTCACTTTTACTTTCACCGGCTCCTATCTCATCCTCAAAAGATTTTTGGACACGATCGAATGGTTCCCCAAGTTCCTGCTCCTTGAAAAAATCGATTTTATGAAAATCAGCGGCGACGGGAGCCTCCTCGAATTAAGAATCATTCTCGCAGGATACTATGAGAGTTTCTAAGCTTTTAGCCGTTACCTTGGCTTTTTTCTGGGCCTGGGGAGTCTTCGTGGGGGCGGTTGTCGGGCAGCCTGCCGACAAGGCCTCCGGGGAAAAGGAGAAAAAAAGCCTCATCAGGAAGGACCTGCTCCAAACGCAAAGCGGTGAGATAGGCCTCCCCAAAAGGAATATTTTTTCTCCGCAATCGACTTTCAGAGGCCAGGTCGGAGCGAGCTTCGTGGCGTCTCAAAAGTCTCAGTTAGGCCTTGAGGATGAGGAACAGGAAGAAGCGCAGACGGCGCCGGCCATCAGCATCAATCTCCGCTACATCGGTTTCGTCGAATCGCCGCGCAGGATGATTGGTTTGATTATCTTAGAGGGCCAAGCTATAGCTGTGGTGGAGGGAGAAGTTATCAGTGAGGGCATGAGGATCGGAAAAGTGACGGCTCAAGAGATAGAAATCATCATGCCGGACTCCATGACAAGGAAATTTTCCTTAGAAGGAGAATGAGGATGAGAAAACACGCTTTGCTGATGATCACAGTGGCCCTTTCTTTCTGGGGCTGTGTGACCTTTGGCAACCATTATTACAGACTCGGCGCTCAGGCCGAAATCAACAGGAATTGGGACGAGGCCATCAGCTATTACGAGAAAGCTATCGTGGAAAACCCCAAGGAATATGTTTATAAAATGGCTTTGGCCCGCGTCAAGTTTTCGGCCAGCCTTTTTCATTACCAGGAGGCTAGAAAACTTGTGGCTGCGGGAAACAAGGAAGAGGGACTAAAGGAATACGAAAAAGCCCTCTCCTATGATCCCTCGAATAGAGCTGTCGCTGAAGAAATGCGGCGGGTCACTCAGGGGCCTCCCCAGAAAGAGGAGCCGAAGAAGGAAAAGTTAGAATACCCGGTGAAGCTGAAGGTAAGCAAAGAAAAAATCGAGCTCAAATTCACCGAAGCCAGCCTTCGCTCGATCTTTCAAGCTTTGGGAAAACATGCCCAGGTGAATATCATTTTTGATGAACTGTTCAAAGATCTGCCCCTCTCGATTGACCTTTCGGGCAAGGAGTTTGAAGAGGCGGTGAGCTATCTCTGCCTGGCCAGCAAGAATTTCTTCCGGATTATCGATGAGAAAACCCTCATCATCGTCCCCGACCAGCCGGTGAAAAGAATCCAGTATGAGCAGAACGCCATCAAAGTCTTTTTCCTTTCTAACATCAATGCCCAAGATATCTTTGCGGCTCTTCAGCAGATGCTCCGGACGCAATACCGGGCTCCCAACATCTTTGTGGACAAAAACCTTAACACGATCACGGTGAGAGATACGCCGGCGAACATCGAGCTGGCCGCGGATTTGATCAGGAAATGGGACAAGCCCAAGGGTGAAGTGATCGTTGACTTAGAGGTCATGGAAGTCTCCCGGACAAAATTGAGGCAGATCGGCGTCGACCTCGATAAAGCTCTCGTTGGGTTTAGATATGCCGGACCCGGCGGAACCGAGGATAAAGGGTGGTACAACCTGGGAGAGATCGACTTGGGGAAAGGAAGCAGCTATCATGTTACCCTTCCGACGGCTTTAATCAAGTTTCTGGAGTCGGATGTCGATACCAAGATTTTGGCGCAGCCGAGGCTTAGGGGAGTAGGAGACGAAGAAATCAAAGCCTTGGTCGGTCAGAAGATTCCCATTCCTCAAACCACTTTTACTCCCTTCGCGGCAGGCGGCGTCAGTCAACAGCCGATCGTGTCCTACACTTACCAGGATGTCGGCCTGGATATCAAGATCAAGCCGAAGATCCACCTCGAAAAAGAAATCACTCTGGAAATCGAGCTGAAGATAACTGCTCTCGCTGGCTCAGGGTACGCGGACATCCCAATCATTGCTACACGAGAAGTGAAAAACATCATCAGGCTTAAAGATGGGGAGACAAACCTTTTGGCCGGGCTCTTAAGAGATGAAGAGAGAAAAACCCTCCGCGGCATCGCCGGCCTCAAAAGTATCCCCGTCATTGGCAGCCTCTTCGGCGCGACCGACCAGACGATCGATAAATCGGAACTCGTTTTAACCATCACACCTTATATTATTCGGGCTGTTCCTCACAGCGCCGAAGATGACAAGCCTCTCTGGATTGAGCTCGAGGGGATATCCACAACCGGGAGGGCAGGGCGCGGAATAGAAGAAGAGAGATTTGAGCCGGAAGAGATCTTAGGAAGAGAAGAAGCGATGGAAGAAAGGCCAAGGGAAGAAGGCGGAGACAACCAAATTTCTCTTGACCCGGCCAATTTTGAAGTTCCCCAGAGCAGGGAATTTCGCATCAGCGTTAATGTCAGAACCCAGCAGGAAGTGGGCAACTTGTCCCTGAATCTGAGTTTTAACCCTCAGGTCGTCAAACTCAAGGATGTCATCGAAGGCGGGCTTACACGGCAGTTGGGAGAAAAGGTTCCGTTCCTGAAGAATGTGGACAATTCCGGGGGAAGCTGCACTCTCGGATTCTCCAGTCCTCAGCTCACTCGGGGCTTCAAAGGGGGAGGAAGCTTGGCCATTCTTGTTTTTGAAGCCGCGGCTCAGGGAGAATCAAGGATTGCGGTGGCGGGTGTTTCCGCCAACGGCCCGACAGGCCAGGCCGTGAACTTTACCAGCCGGGAATCGAGGGTGGTCGTTCGGTAAGAGTTCAGAGGATTCCTGTAGACTTTCTCATCTCTCATAGAATCTTTAATGCTTTTAGTTTGAGAGGGCGGCTAGCTTAGCCGATAAATTCCGCCAATAATCCATAGGATGAAGGATAATAAAAGCGCTCCGGCGAGCGACAAGCTCTGTCGCCGAAGGAGGAAGGGCTCGCTCCCTGCTCCAACGGCGTGGCCGAGAGGAACGAGCAAGGCTGCGGCCAGAGCAACGATGCTTCCGCTGATAAAGATATGATCGAGGACTTTGGGCAGGCCTGCGGAAGCCCAGAAGGAGTAGCGGATGACATAAGTCATGATTAGAGCGAAAAGAGCGTTCCCGCCGTAAGCAGCCCCCACACCTGTCAGAATCCACCGCCCGGGCCTTTTTTGCTCAACCTTCGCGAGGACAGTTGCCGCCAGGTCGAAGGCGATGCCCAAGAAAAGGATGCCGCAGATGTGACAGAAAAATGGCGGGGCGTTGGCCAGCCTGTAAACGGAGGCAATAGCGCCGATGGCGGCCGAAGAGCCGGGTTTGTCGAGAATAGCCCGGCCAACGGCAAGGACAAAAAGGGCCCAACAGGACAGCCACAGGGATGCTCTGGGGACTTCGGAGCTGTAGAGGGCTTCTCCGCCGACGAGTTCGCTGATCCCCCAAAGGGAGCCAAAAAAGAGGAGCCAGATGGCGTTTTTATGTTTCAGCATTTTTTTAACTGCCTGATTACGGGATGTATAGACATAAATATATATAATGAATGGACCAAGAATTCCAGAAGAAAAAAACGCATCTCTTTCTCCGTGATGAGAATGGGTCCTGTCACGGCGCGTCCCCGTCCGTCCTCGCTTAAGACCCCCCCACCCGCCACCGACAATTCCGGAGACACTTGCAGGCTTCTATGGCCCCCCTTGATTGATCAAGGGGGGTTGGGGGGATTAATATGACTAAATCAATGTCTTTTAGAGTGTCTCCATTCGCTGCGGGCGGGGACTCGCGCCATGCCACCCATTCTCCTTCTGCATTAGTAATTGTCACGGAAACGGTGATGCTTCCAGAAGAAAAAATGATGGGGACCGACGCCGTGTCACCCATTCATCAATTTTGACATCTCTGATGTTCTGTTTTATCTTTGAGTCATGATCCTCGTTCTCACGGGCCCTGTTCATTCCGGAAAAACGAGCCTTCTTGGAAAGCTTGTTTTAGAATTGAAAGAACAAGGAATCAGGATTGATGGCTATTTGAGTAAGCCCGTTTTCAAAGACGGAGATCTCATAGGTTATGATTTATTTGACGTGAAAGAGGGAAAAGCTTCACCTTTTATCCGGAAACAAGGCGCGATGGACTGGCAGAATGTTGGCCCCTATTTTTTTATCCCCGAAGCCCTGGAGGAGGCGAAAAGAAAGATTCTTCGCCATCGAGAGGGAGGTTTGCTCATCGTCGATGAGGTCGGGCCGCTGGAAATCCAAGGCGGGGGAATATGGCCGGCGCTCCAGGCTGTCCTCTCCAACCCATCCCTCCGCTGCTTTCTGGTCGTGCGGAGAAATATTCTTGAAGATTTCCGGAATCTCATGAAAGGGATTCCCATAAAGATTTTTGATATCGAGTGCCAAGACATTCTCGCTTCGCTGCGGGAGGAGATCCAGAAAGAAGAAATTGTCAAAGAGGAGAAGACTTTGAAAAGCTGCCCATCCTGAGGAGTGGAAAACGTGGGAGATGATAAGGAATGGAAACGTTACGAAAGGCAGCTTAGCCTTATCGGAAAGCGCGGCCAGAGGAAACTCAAACAGGCGAAGGTCTTCATCGCCGGCGCCGGCGGGTTGGGGACAGCCGTATCTGCTTACCTTGCGGTAGCAGGCATCGGCAGAATTGAGATTGTGGACAGGGACAGTATCCAGCTGAGCAATCTCAATCGGCAGATTTTGTTTTCCGCGAAGGACGTGGGAAAAGAGAAAGCGGCGGCGACGGTCAAAAGGCTCCGGAATCTCAACCCCCACATCGAGCTTAAAGCCAAGACGGAAGACCTCTTGTTGACGCATCTTTATGCCAGAGTCTCTTCTTTCGATGTCCTCGTCGATGCTTTGGATAATTTTTCTGCCCGGTACGTCCTCAACAGAGCTTCCATCCATCAGGGCATTCCGTTGATCCATGGAGCCATCCGCGGTTTCTACGGTCAAATCACTACCATCCTTCCGGGAAAGACCGCCTGTTTGAGATGCCTTTTTCCGGAGAGCCCTGACCTTGCCCCTCCGTCCGTGCTCGGGCCTACTTGCGGTGTTGTCGGATGCCTTCAGGCCACAGAGGTCATCAAATTCATTCTGGGCCTGGGCTCTCTCTTGGAGAACAGGCTCCTGCTTTTCGACGGACTCAAAGGTGTTTTAGAGGAAGTCGAGATCAAGCGGAGACCCGGTTGTCCAGACTGCGGAGAAGAAGCTTTCCTCGGGGAGAGAAGAAAAAAATGAAGATAAAAGTAAAATTTCTCGCTTATTTCCGAGATCTTTTTGGGGAGCGGGAAAAAGAGGTCGGCCTGTGCGAAGGAGCGCATCTTCGCCATCTCCTCAATGCCCTCTGTGATTCGGCCGAGCGCCGCAAACAGATCTTCTCGGAAGAAGAAAAGCTCAGCCCTCATGCGGTCATCATGAAGAACGGCACGCCTATTCAATCTTTGGGCGGCCTGGACGCGCCGCTCGTGGACGGCGATGTCATCGCTATCTTTCCCTACCTCGGCGGAGGGTGAGAAGCTCGGACCATGTGCTCGGAGGCAATGAGATATCCGAGACGGCCTCGCTTCCCTTCAGGTTTTTAACGCCGTTCCCTCACCGCCCTTCTCGGCGCCTGCGGAACTCGCACGTTTGATCGCATTGCTTTAAGGTGCGTCTTGTGCCATATTTGGCCCTCTCCCTTTGACTCGTTCAGGCTCACACATCCTCGGCGCCCGGCCAAGCCGGGTGCCCTTGAAGGACGGCTCGGGAAGGCTAAACCTTCAATGGTCGCTGCGGCCATCCCGGATATCTCGTTGTTAAACCGACATGCCAACAAACGATGGAAAAGAACGAAGAAATTTTATTTCAGCAGGGGGAAGCTTGTCAGAACTGGCCTGATTTGGTATCCTCGGGGTCTCACCTCGAGGAGAACGAGAGGCAATGAGTGTTATCCCTTCCGGCTATCAGGGGAAAATTTTAGAGGTCGACCTTACAACCGGCAGGATCGAAACCGTCCCCTTAAACCCTGAGTTGGCCGCCGACTATCTCGGAGGAAGGGGGCTTGGCGCGCGAATTCTATATGACCGCATCGACCCGAGCTGCGATCCGCTGGGCCCAGATAATGTCATCGTCGTCGCCACCTCCCCCCTCATCGGGACAAACGCCCCTACAGCCGGCCGCGGCCACATGGTTTTCAAGTCTCCCCTGACCGGATTCATCGGGAGCTCCAACTGCGGCGGCACCTGGGCGCCTGCCTTTAAGTCCACAGGGTTTGATGTCTTGGTGCTCAAAGGGAAAGCCCCTTCGCCGGTCATGATCGATATCAAGCCAGACAAGGCCGAGGTCGTTCCTGCGGGGTATCTCTGGGGTTTGGACATTCATCAGACGACAGAAGCCTTGTCGGCCGGAAGCATGCCGGGCCTTCGTCCGCGCGTCCTCTGTATCGGGCCTGCCGGAGAAAACAAGGTTCGGTTTGCGGCGGTCTTTAACGACAGGGACAGGCCTTATGGCCGGGGAGGCCCGGGAGCGGTGTGGGGCAGCAAGAACCTCAAAGCCATACGCGTTGCCGGGCAGAAAAAAATCCAGGTCCAGGACAAGGAAAGATACCAGTCTGGACTTGACCAGGCTTATTATTTGCTGAAGCAGGCCCCGGCGACCAAGCGCCTGCTCAAGGAGTTGGGGACTTCTGGCCTGATCGAGCTCATCAACCTCATCAACATGCTCCCCCACCGGAATTTCCAGGACACTTTGCATCGAGAAGAAGATGTTGAAAAAGTCTCGGGCGAGACTTTGGCGAAGAAGCTTCTCGAAAGAGCGGCGGGGTGCTATCTTTGTCCGATCGCCTGCCAGCGCCACACCCGCGTCGGCGACAAGAAAGGGGAGGGGCCGGAGTACGAAACCATGGTCATGATCGGCCCGGATTGCGATGTTTATGACCTTGAAGCCATCACCCGGGCGAATTATTTGTGCAATGAATTGGGAGTGGACACGATTTCCTTTGGCGGGACATTAGCCTGTGCAATGGAGCTTTATGAACGGGGAATCCTGACTTCCAAAGATACGGATGGGCTTGACTTCCGCTTCGGCAATTCCAGCATCCTGGAGGAGGTTGTCCGGCGCATCGCCTGCCGCCAGGGAATCGGCGATAAACTGGCCGAAGGCTCTTTCCGCTTCGCCAGCAGTTTTTCTCACCCGGAATATTCGATGACGGTCAAGAAGCAGGAAATACCTGCCTATGAGCCGCGGGCTTCCTTCACCCAGGCTCTGGGATATATGACTTGTCCAACCGGCGCCTGCCATCTGAAAGGCGGTTACGCTGTTTCGCTCGCATTTTTCGGCGGGGCCAAGGAGATCCCGAGGTTCAGCCTGCTCCAGTCTCCTATCGGGATCAGGAATATGCACAACCTCGGCATCATCCAGGACAGCCTGGGGGTCTGCCGGTTCACCGGGTTTGCTTTTTCCACCGACCCCTGGGCCCGGATGGTTAGCGGTGTGACCGGACTGGACTTTTCGACGGCCAGGCTCGAGGAGATTGCGAACCGGATTTCCACTCTTGAAAGGCTCTTCAACCTCGAGGCCGGGTTGACAAGCGCGGATGACATGCTGCCCGAGCGGTTCAGCCGCGAGCCTATCATCGTTGCCGGCGAAGAAAAAATCATTTCGCGGGAAGCCCAGGAGAGGATGAGGCGCGATTATTATCTTGCCCGCGGCTGGGATGAGGAAGGAAAACCGACACCGAGCCTGCTCGAGTCTTTAAAGATAAGAGAGCGCAAGCCATGATCAAGAAGACCTGGAAAGCGAGCGAAGATGTTTTGCGCCTGTTCCAGACCGTAGGACGGGCCTCGCTCCTCTATGATATCCAGGACAGCCACAGCGGCAATATGGCCATCCGGCACAAAGACGAGATGGGGAACGAATGGATCGTCATCACGGCCACCGGCTCACAGAAGGGAGACCTCGACTCCAGCCAGATCTGCTTCCTTTCGCCGACCGAAACAGATTTCGGCTATTACAAGGCCTCTTCCGAGACGGACATCCATGCCGGCATCCTGGGGCTGGAAGGCGTGCAGGCTTCCATCCATGCGCATACCAAAGACTTGATGATCGTCACGCTCGACGATGAGAAAAAACCAAACCAGCCCGCTCCTTTCATTCCTGTCGACCGGCTCGGCCACTATCATCTCGAAGGTTTGGTCCCTGTGGATTGGGTGGAAGTCCCGAGCGGCTCAGCCGAGATGGCAAAAATCATCCCTGAGCGCCTGGCCCATCATCCGGCCACAGTGATCCAGACGCACGGAACCTTCGCCCGGGGCAGGACCTTAAAAGAAGCGTTTTTTCTGGCCAGTCTGGCCAACAACTCCGGCTACGTCGTCCGCCTTCTGCGAAGGCTTGGCGTTGATATCGCCGCTTTGAGGCAAAGGATTCACGATGATCCTGATGAGGCCTTTTCTTACCCGCCGCCTGCCTACACTATCGACGATGACGAGGTCTGTAATTTTCCCGAAGAGAAAGAAATCCTCCGCGAATTCGAGAAATCGGGAGCCCGAATCTTCGAATCCCGGCTCTCTCCCTTTCACACGGGCTCGATGTCTGTTCGCGGGGTCGAAAGCATGCTCTACGCCCCCAAGGCCTCCATGCCCCGGGAAATCGGGGGGCCGCTGCGCGAACTTCCTTTGGAAATTAAGAGCGGAGATCCAAAAGAGCTCGCCATCCACAAACAGATATACGAAGAAAGCGATTTCCAGACGATCATCCACAGTTATGTTCCCGAAGCTGAGGCCATGTCGCATTTTGTTTATCCGGGAGAAAGCGAGCCCGCGCGCCGCGTCGTGCCCATCGATGCTGAGGGCGGCTTTCTCTATCTTGTCATTCCGGTGGTTCCGGCCAAAACCGCGGTTTCTGAGCTCGTCCGCCTGCTCCATGACTATAAAGTTGTCATCATCAGGGGCGGCGGCGTCTGGGCTGTCGGCGCTCAATCCCTCTCCGAAGCCCTACACCATCCGTCATCCGTCCGCGAGATTTGTCTCTACCGCATCGGCGCTTTCGAGCAGGGCCTCGACTTGCGCCGCATGGAGCCCGAAAAGGCCAAAAAATGGTGACCGCTGCCTGCCTTGAGGAAGAGTTCATCGCCGAGGCAGCAGCGTCCGGAGCGGAAATAAAAAGCTTTCCCGGTCCTGACAACGCTCTGACCTTTATCTCCCAGTTCTTGAAAGAGCAGGGCATCAATAGCATTGCGGTTTCTCCGGACGTTTCACTCCCTCCCGCTGAAATAGACAATTGGCCTGTTTTGGAACCAAAAAAGAAAGAAAATTATCTTGCGGCAGAAGCAGGATTGGTACGGGCGGATTACGGCATTTCGAGCACCGGGACGCTGGTCCACCTTGACCGGAATGAAGAGGAAAAGATCGTCTGGACCCTGCCTCCCGTGTGCCTCTGCCTCTTGGACAAGCGCCGAATTGTCCAGGGTCTTGACGCTGTTGCCGAAGAACTTTCGCGCCATCTTGCGCAGACGACTTTCGAAGCTCCTCAAGTTTCCTTGGTGACGGGGCCGAGCCGGACAGCGGACATCGAGTGCCAGCTCTCGCTCGGCGTTCACGGACCGAGCCGCCTCGTTATCCTCCTCTATGGAGGGAAGACATCTTGATCTCATGAAAAAGATTGACCCGCATCTTCGAAGCGTGCTCAAGGATTTCTCTAAGAGCTATCTCCTAAAAAGGGAAAGTGCCTTTGCCGGCCTGGATTTCGAAACATTGCGTTCGGAGCTCGCTGAGGTCAAGGATAAAGCTCTTTCGAGATGGGAAGAGCACAACGCTCTCTTCGAATCCAAGGCTCGTGAGGGCGGCGCCAAAGTGTACCGCGCCGCCGACAGCGCTGAGGCCAACCGGCTGGTCTATGAAATCTTGAAAACCCATGGCGCCGGATTCCTTGTCAAAAGCAAATCCATGGTCAGCGAGGAAACAGGGCTGAATGAATTTCTATCCCGGAGGGGCATCGAAGCGAGAGAGACCGACCTCGGGGAATGGACGCCTCGTCTCCACAATACCGCCTGTCCAGATTGTCCTCGCCAGCATCGAGAAAATTTTGCCGACGACAAACGATGCCCTCCTTCTCCTCAAGGTCCTGCCCCGAAACGCCACCGGACAAACCATCACGAGCTACGTCTCTTTTATTGCGCCGTCACCGCACAAAAATCTCCATGTTATCCTGCTCGACAACCACCGCTCGGAAATCCTGGCTGATCCCGCCTTCAAGGAGATTCTGCGCTGCATCAAGTGCTCGGCCTGCTTGAATGTCTGCCCCGTCTATCAGATGGTGGGCGGAAAAAAATATGCGCACATTTACATGGGAGGCATCGGCACGCTCCTCACGGCTTGGATTCACGGGCTCAAGGAGTCGCGGGATTTGGCCGATTATTGCCTCGGCTGCCATCGCTGCGAGGCGTTTTGCGCGACAAAAATCCGGATTGCCGACCTTGTCATTGCCTTAAGAGAGCGACTTCACGAAGAGCTGGGCAAGCCATCCTGGAAGAGGCTGGTATTCGACGGAGTTTTGGCTCGTCCGGCGGTCACGCAGACTCTCTTTTCTTCAGCCCGGGCGTCGGGGCCGCTGCTTGCCCGGAAAAGAGGATTTGCCAGAAAGCTGCCTCTGCCGCTGCGAAAATATGACCGCTTTCGCGCCTTGCCTTCGCCGGCGCCAAAATCTTTATCTCAACGAGTGAGGAAAAAAAAGGCTCAAGAGGAGGCCGGAGAAAAGCGCGGCGAAGTAGTCCTTTTTGGGGGATGCCTGGTGGAGCATTTTTACCCTGAAGTTGGCCTGGACGCCTTGAGTGTTCTGGAAAAGCTCGGCTATGAGGCTAAACTGGCTGAAGCTGTTTGCTGCGGGTTTCCCGCGGCCAATTCCGGGTTTCGATGCGCCGCCGCGAAGACTTTTCGAAAGCTCGCCGCCGGCTTAGAAGATGCGGACGTCGTCCTCACGCTCTGCCCAACATGCACAACCATGCTGACTCATCTTGGCCCCGAAATCATTGGAACAGAAAAGGCCAAGCGACTTGCCCAGAAGGTCAATCCTTTCAGCCGCTTTCTTCTGCAAAAGGAAAAGTCCGGGCTCAAAAATCTGTTTTCTTCCAGGCCTTTGCCCAAGCCTGTCACTTATCATGATTCCTGCCATCATAAATATGTCCTCCGGGCGGCTCAGGAATCAAGGGAGCTCATCGAGATTGCTCTTGGAGAGAGGATCCGGGAGATGGAGGGCGCGGATTCCTGCTGCGGGTTTGCCGGGAGTTTCTCAGTTTCCCATCCCGAGGTTTCCGGGTCTTTGCTCGAGGACAAGCTCGAGGCCATCCGGCGCTCCGGGGCGCAAGTTGTCGCGCTGGATTGTCCCGGGTGCCTCATGCAAATCCGGGGAGGACGCGAGCGCAGGGGGGAGGGCTTGGAGGTCAAGCATACGGCCCAAATCCTCGCCGAGTGCCTCCCCGAAAAAAGCTAAGGAGTATCGAGGAATCGGGCCACTTGTGCAGCAAGAAACCGGGCAATATCTTCAGACGCAAACGGCCAGGCATAGATGAATTTTTTCGCCGGATGTCTTTGCTGAGCCCGGCGGATGGCGGCCGGAATTTCTACCGCGGAATGTTCGCCGCCGCGGGTCATCATCGGCGTCACCACGATGATTTTTTCCGGGCCTCGCTTGGCTGCCTGGTCGAAGGCCTCATCCAGCGTCGGACCGCAGAACTCATTGAACCCGAGGATCACTTCAAGCCCGGGCTCCTGGCGGAGATGTTTGGCCAGTTCTTGAGAGCCGGCGTAAAAAGGGTCGTTCTGGACCGTGCGCGGCCAGGCCCGCATCTTCGCTTCCAGTTCTTTGAACCGAAGCCTGAGGGCTTGATTGACTTCACCGCCTCCGTGCCCCAGCTTGGCATGGAGGCTCATGAATTCGGTTAGCTCGAGTTTGGGAAAATCAATCGGCGGCGACCCGTGCATAGCCAGGACGATGACGGCATTAGCTCCTTCTCTTTTCTTCGTGTCCAATTTGATCCTCCTTCTCATCAAGACAAAAAGCGCCTGCTCGGGCCTTAGGTTTTCCGGCGATTTTCCTCTGTCGAGGCCGCCCTCGGAGGCTCGATGATGACCTTCAGGGATTCGTCCGCCTTTTCCGTGAGCTTGAACCCAATGCCTGTCTCTTCGAGCGGCAGCCTGTGGGTGATCATATCAGTCACGGCGACCCTTTTATTTCTTAGTAATTCGATCGTTTCAGTAAGGTCAGCGGCGTCTGCCGCATAGGACGTCAACAGAGTGATGTCATTCCGCCAGAACTCGTTGATCGGGATGATAAGCTTATCGTCAGGGTGGGGAACGGCAAAGAAAAGAACGGTGCCGCCCCGGTCCACTAACTCGAGCGCCTGCTGGGCGGCCGCCGGCGACCCGGTGCAGACGATGACCCTGTCCGCCAGCCTGCCCTGGTTCACCGCCCTGAGCAAATCCGGTCCGAATTCGAGAGCGTTGAAGACGAAGTTGGCTCCGAATTTTTTCGCCATCTCCAGGCGGTAAGAAGAGATATCCGTGGCAATGATTCTCCCGACTCCTAACGCCGTTGCCAGCTTGATGTGGAGGATTCCCGAGACCCCGCTCCCCAGGACGAGCAGGGTTTGGCCTATTTTTATCCTGGCGACTTTTTGCCCGCGGACCACGCAGCCTAACGGCTCGACAAAAGACCCTTCCTCATAGGAAATTTCCTCGGGAAGGAGAAACGTGCCCCGGTCGACATTGATCCAGGGAATGCGCAGATATTCCGCAAACCCGCCTGGGTGAAAGTTTGTCGTGTGAAGAGTCTCGCAGGCCGTGTGATGCCCGTTGAGACAGTAATGGCAGGTGTTACAGGGAACGTGATGGGTCACCGTGACTCGGTCGCCGACCTTGAATTTTTTGACCCGTTCTCCGGCCTCGACGACTTCGCCGGCGATCTCGTGACCGAGGACTCGCGGCGCCTTCTTGATCCTGTACCATTCGAGGACGTCGCTGCCGCAGATGCTCGAGGCCATGACCTTGACGAGGAGCTCATCCGGCCCTAAGTTCGGGCAGGGCATCTCTTCGATGCGGATATCGTTGTTGCTGTAATACATGGCCACGCGCATAGGCACCTCCGCAGAGTCTATGTTTTTCTCTCAGCCAGCCGGCCTGTATGAATCAGAATCCTCCCGTCTTTAAGGAAATAAGTATCGTGTCCCAGGTTTATTTTTCCTTGAGGAAAACGTCATAGGCCTCGGCCGCCGACCTCCCCTCGTGGACAACGGCCCGGACCGCCTTGATCATAGCGACAGGCGCTTCGGACTGAAAGATATTCCGGCCCATGTCCACGCCGCGGGCGCCGTGGCGGACAGCGTTCCAGGCGAGCTCGAGCGCCTCCTTTTCCGGCGTTTTCTTGCCGCCGGCGATAACTACTGGAATAGGACAGGTCCCGATTAATTCTTCAAACCCGTCGCAGTAATACGTTTTGACAAAATGGGCGCCCAGTTCGGCCGCGATCCGGCAGGCCAGGCTGAGATAGCGCGCGTCTCTGACCATGTCTTTGCCGACGGCGGTGACGGCCAGCACGGCGATCCCGTACTCTTCGGCTTCGTTCACGAGCTGGGAGAGAGAAAGCAGCGTCTCTCTTTCATGAGGGGCGCCGACAAAAATGGACAGGGCGACAGCGGCGACATTGAGGCGCACAGCCTCCTTCATCGAAGTGGTAATCCCTTCATTGGAAAGCTCACTCAGGATGCTCGTTCCTCCCGAGACTCTGAGGACGATGGGGATATCGGATTCGGGAGGGACAGACGTCCTAAGCACGCCCCGGGTCAGCATAAGGGAGTCGGCGTAGGGAAGTAGAGGCTCGATAGTTTTCCGCGGAACTTCAAGGCCCGAGGTCGGCCCGAGAAAATAGCCGTGGTCCACAGCCAGCATAACTGTTTTTCCCGTGTCAGGCTTGATGATTCGCGACAACCGGTTTTTGAGCCCCCAGTCCATGTTCGCCTCCAAGCTCTTATTGTTTCGTTTCAGGGGGACGGTTCTCAACGAGAACCGTCCCCACCGTTTTATTTTTGCTTATACCACAGGTGCAGGGTTGGCGCAAGCTGGAGGACGTTCCCCCAGGTGCCACCCTTTGCTTCAACGAATACAAAGCATAAAATACGCTTACATTGTCATCGCGAGCGTAGCGTGGCGATCTCGCTCTCTTCGGAGATTGGTTTCTAAACCGAAAATGAGAAGATAAAAAGAGGAGGCGTGAATTATTGCGTTTGCATTAGCATGTGAAATATTTTGTGTTATTTCATCCGAGTCGATATAATTCTGTGAAACTGTGCGAGAAAGAAGACGCCTTTTCCTTTGCTTTCTCCTAATCAAGTTTTTCTTTTTCGCCTCTACCGGCCAAGCCCTCTCCGCTCAAGATATCCTCAAGCCGGTCAAAACCACAACTCCGCCGGCGATCGATGGAAAACTCGATGACCCTGTCTGGGCCGAAGCCCCTTCTGTCACAGGATTTAAGACGTTCATACCCGACTTCGGCCTCGATATTTCGGAGAACACAGTGGCCTACATGGCCTATGACAGCGAAAATCTTTATTTTGCCTTCCAGTGCTTTGACCGGCAGCCGGAAAAGATCAAAGCTTCAATTTCCCGGCGCGACGACATCCGCCCCGATGATTTCGTCTGCATCACCCTAGACTCCTTTAACGACCAGCAATCCCTGTATGCTTTTTATGTGAACCCGCTGGGGATCCAGATGGACAGCCGCTACGCCGGCGGAAAAGAGGACTTCAGCGTTGACGTTGTCTGGTCGAGCGCCGGCAAGATTCATGACCGGGGCTACGCCGTTGAAATCCAGATCCCCTTGAAAAGCATCCGCTATTCCTCAGGAAACCGAGTAGAAATGGGGATCTTTTTCGAGAGGAGAATAAGCCGTCGTTCGGAACACGGGTCTTATCCTTCGCTGGACCCAAAGCGGGGATATTTTTTCCTGACCCAGATGGCACCTATAATCCCGATTTCAGCCAGGTGGAGGCCGACGCCGGTCAGGTGGATGTCAACCTTCGCTACGACCTTTTTTATCCTGAGAAAAGGCCGTTTTTCCTGGAAGGGAGCGAGAATTTCAACCTCGCCGGGACGACAGAGCAGGATTATCTCCTGGCCGCTGTCCACACCCGGAATATCATCGACCCCAAGGCGGGGTGAAGCTCACCGGAAAAATTGCCAGAAAAGATAACCCGGCTGCGATTTTTGCTGCGGATGAGGGGGCGGCCGCGGGCGATGTTCTTCCTGTCAGCGAGGCTTTCGCTTATTTTTCCATTCTGCGCTATAAGCGCGCTCTCAACCAGGACAGTTTCCTCGGCTTTTTTTTCACCGACAGAGACCAGGCCGGGCGGTATAACCGCGTCCTCGGCCCGGACGGGCAGGTCCGGCTGACCCAGTCCAGCCAGTTGAGCTTTCATGCTTTCGGCTCTTTTGCCAAAGAATCGAGCGGCTCCCCCAGAACAGATGGCCACGCGCTCGGCGTCGATTATCTTTACGATACCCGCCGATGGGAAATACGGCTCGGATTCCAAGATATCTCCATGGATTTTCAAACCGATGCGGGTTACCTCACCCGCAATGGCTTAACCCGGTTTAGGGTGTCTTTAGACCCAAAATTTTATCCGCCTTCACAAGTCGTCCGCCGGGTCGACCTCAACTTCTTCAGCTCCCAGCTCAAAGACCTCTACAGCGATCTCTGGGAGACAGAAAATACCCTCTCTCTTGGCTTCCTCATGGTGAGGAGTTCCCGGGTGCTGCTTAGATACACATATTCCACAGGGATTTATCTTGACCAGAAGTTCGACACCAGCGGCTGGAATATCCAGGCCCTGAGCCAGATCACCAAACAGTTCTATTTCCGTGTCTTTTTTAGGGACGGCAAAGCGATCCGCTATTCGGAATCCCCCTTTCAGGGAAAAGGAAAAAGGGCGCTGGCCTCGCTGGTTTATCAGCCTTCGGAAAAAATCAACTGGGCTTTGAGTTTCACCTATTCCGACCTTTTCCGGGAGGCGAATTCGGAAAAAATCTATGATTACACCATCATCAGGAACCGATTGACCTACCAGGTCAACAAATACTTGTTTTTCCGCGGGGTCATCGAATACAACTCTTACCGCAAGCAAATTCTCACGGACTTTCTGGCTTCATTTACTTACATTCCCGGCACTGTGCTCCAACTGGGATATGGGTCCTTGTATCATAAAATCCGCTGGCAGGGCGATGAGTACGTCGATTCCGACAATTTTCTTGAAACCAGACGCGGACTCTTTTTCAAAGCATCCTATCTCTGGCGCCTCTGACGGGGTCAGGTCTTCATTCTTGACCCAACCCAATCTGTTCTCGGGCTTAAGTGCTCTGAGGGACGTTCCCCGAGGTGCCACCCTCCTCATCCTCTCTCGCTTATTCCAAGAGACCTGAAGGCCGCGGATTTGACCGCTGAGCCGTAAAGAAGTATGCTTTGGCCGTCATGGCTGATCCTGCGTCCTCGACGCTCCGCAAAGCCGGGGGAGTCGCCGTTTTCCTTTTTGTCTGGGGTCTCACGGCCTGGCTGCTCTATCCGCTGATTTTCCTGGACACGGTCACGCTTCATGATGCCACGAAATATTTCTATCGCTCTGCCCTGGGTATCATCATCATGATCATTCTTTTCGGCAAGACCCTGTTCGACCTCTTTTTTCCTCTCGACACCTCCCGGAAAAAAACGGCGCTCCATGTCGCTTTTCTCACGGTCTATGCCCTGGTCATGGCGGGAGGGATTATCTTAATGCTCTTGCGGATCCTTCTCCTGTATATGAAGAGCAACAGCGAAGGCCGGCTCTTTTAGTTTTGTATAATAGGGGACGTTTCCCGAGGTGTCACCCTCTCCCTGAAATCCAGGGAGAGAACCCTCCATTTAGGATCAATTTGACAATAATTCATCCCTTTCAAATCTTTACAAATCTCGAGGGGAACTCGCCTGCAAAACTTTCGTCGCTGATGGTTGGAGCAGGATCTTCACCGCGCCCGGCAAAACCGTAAACTGCAAATCCTGACCTTGCGCTTCTTCACCGTCAAAATCCAGACCCAAAGGCCCATCCTCGGAGTGGACGCGGATCGCAGCGGAGCGTGTGCTGTGGACGTCCTTCCGCAGGAGATGCTTGCCGCTAAAAACAGTCTGCAGGGCGAGCAGGATGCGGAGCCGGGGCATGCCCTCAACGAGCACGACATCGAACAGGCCGTCGTTCGTCAGGGCTTTTGGCGCGACCCACATCCCTCTCCCGAAAAACTGGCCATTGGCCACGGCCAACAGGTAGCTGCGACCCTCATAAAACCGACTCCCATCGCAGTCCACCGTGACCCGCTGGGGCTTGTATTTGAGTAAAGTAGCGATGGTGGCGCGAAGAAAAGTGAAGGCCGTGCGCCGCCGCGCACGGTTCACCCGCGCATCGACCTCGCCGCTCACCCCGGCGCTGGCGATATTGAGAAAGATGCGTCTCGAAGGCCGGCCGCCGTGCAACGTATCAATGTATTCCACCTTCCCCAAATCGCAGGCAACAGGCTGCGCCCGCGCCAGCCAGTCCACCGCCGCCAGAGGAACCGATGGCACACCCAGGGCCCGCGCCCAGTCAGTTCCTGTGCCCACGGGGAGGCTTCCGAAAGCGATCGAAAGTTCAGGCCGCTCGGCCAGAGCATTGACCACGCTGTGGTTGGTTCCGTCGCCGCCGACGGCAATCAAACGTTCAACCCCAGCCGCGGCAGCCGCATCGAGATGCCCCGCCACTTCCTCCGGCTTCTCGCTGACAACGACGGTGAATTCGCCCAAAACCTCCGCTATCCGGCCTTTAATGCTCTTGAATACCGCGACAGCCTGGCCGCCGGCAGCGTTCGGGTTAACGATAATCAGCGTGCGCATTTTGCCAATCCTTTGGCAATCCGTGGGCCGTCGCCCAGATGCGGCGATAGCGTTCGGCCTCCTCATTCCAGCGCTCATCCCCCCATCCCAAATTCTTCTTGAGCAGCGATTTCATCCTGGGCAGCAGACTCTGTCCCCCGTCAGGAAGCAAAATGCCGAGCCGGAAGCACCGCAGAAGAAGGTCATCGAGATGGCAGACAGGCTCATGGCCGGTCGCCCAGGCCAGCTCAGCCCAAATATAAGGTGTCCCCGGCACGGCCGCAAGGAGGTCCCTAAACGAAGCGGCTACCTGGGGCGCTGCCGCACCATAGCGTCCCCAGAGGCGCCGCGCAACATCCGCCTCAACGCCCTCTATCTCCTGGGCCGGGTTGAATGTATCGAGCGCCTGCGCATCAGAATCCGGCTCCGGGATATCCGAATTCATTTCGTGAGCTTCCCTCAAAGCATCAACCGCAATCAAACGAAAGGTCGTGAGCTTGCCGCCGGTCACGGTCAAGAGCCCGTGTTCCGGCCAGATGACATGGTCACGGCTTTCGGCCGAGGGATCGGCCTTGCCCGTATCGATAACCGGGCGAACCCCGGCCTGCGTAGTGAGTACATCGCTTTTTCCAAGATCAAGCTCGGGAAAATGAGACTGAACGGCGCGCAGCAAATAATCAGCCTCCTCTACCGAGATCGATGCTTCCGCCTCCATCGCCAGGCTATGATCCACATCTGTCGTCCCAACTAAGGCCACCCCTTCCCAGGGATAGACAAAAACAGGCCGGCCGTCGTCAGGATGGCTGAAGGCGATGGCCTGGTAAACGGGAAACCGGTCAAGGCTGAAGTAAAGATGGCTTCCCCGCAGCGGCCGCAGACGCCGCGCCTCGCCGACCTCCTCACGCAGCTCATCCGCCCAGGCGCCCGTGGCGTTGATCACCAGGCGCGCCCGCGCTTCGGCCGTTTCACCCGTTGTCTCGTCCCGCACCGCCACTCCCGCAACCTGCTCTCCGTCCTTCAGGAGCCCGATGACGGCCGCATAGTTCAAGGCCACCGCCCGCCCCTCTCCGGCGACCAGCCCGTCGTAAAGCACACGCAGGACAAGACGGGCATCATCCGTCTGCGCATCCATATAGTGATAGCCTCGCTCCAGGCCGCGCGTCTTCAACCCGGGCGCCATCATGCCGATATCGACCTCATCGAGGCGCTGGTAATCACCGGCATCCGGGGCGAGACGAGTGTAAATGCCCAGCCCGACTCCCATTACCCAGGGACTGGGGTGGTCCCCTTCATAAATAGGATAAATAAACCCGAGCGGCTCGATCAGGCCGGGAGCCGCCTCGAGCAGCCGCTGGCGTTCCCTGACGCTTTCCCGGGTGAGTTTGATCTGCAAATGCTTGAGGTACCGGAGCCCGCCGTGCACCATCTTCGAGGAGCGACTGGATGTGCCGGAAGCGAAATCCGCCTTCTCCAGAAGCAGCGTCCGCACTCCTCCCTGCGCCGCCAAAGCCAGGATGCCGGCGCCCGTGATGCCGCCGCCGACAATGATCAGGTCCCACTGATTTTTTAACTGCGCCCACGCTTCTTCCCGCCAGCCCGCGACCCAGGGTGAGCGATACTCCCGGTGGCTCATCGTCACTGCGGCCCCACGCCCCCAATGAGCTTTCCGGGATTCATGATCCCCCCTGGATCAAAGACTCTGGCCAGGGCACCCAAAGACTGCACACCCAGCCGTCCTTTTTCGGCTTCCATCCAGAGCTGATGGTCAAGGCCGACGCCGTGCTGATGGGAAATCGTGCCGCCGTGGGCGATGATGGCCTCGCTGGCCGCTTCCTTAAGTTTCTTCCACCGCGCCAGTGTCTCCTCGGCGCTCTCCGCCAGCCTGAAAAGATAAGTCACATAGATGCTGGCACCCGTGGCATAGACATGAGAGACATGGGCGAAAGCGAGAACGCGCTCCCCCCTGTCTTCCAGCCCTTCGCGGAGCGCCCTCAATATAGCTTCGGTGGCCGCTGGAAGATCGCTCCAGGTCAAAGCGGTTTCCAGGGTGTCCACCGCGTATCCCAAATCCCAAAGCGTGTTCCGCAGGTAGGGTGTTTTAAAACGGCCCTTGCGCCACTCGTTCCCCATCTTGCGGCCTACATGAACGCCTCTGTGCTCGCGCGCAATATCCAGGGCCCACCGGCGCGTCCTTCTAGCCATGCCCCGTTCTCTGGTGATGCCCAAGAAAAGCATGCATTTTTCGTCCTTGAGCCCGCGGACACGCAGCAGACCGTTGAGCAGGCGGATCAGCCGTTCATTTCCGACCAGGATCAGGCTCGTGTTCGTCTCCATGCTGTCGCTCAGGCGTAGCATCGAAAGCTGAAGCCGCGCCTGCACCATCTCCTTCACGGCGGCAACACCCTGGTTCCACTCGGGAAAGAAGACAGCGTGAAACTTTTCCAACTGAGGCAGGGGACTCACCCGCACACACGCCTGGGTGATGATGCCCAGCCGGCCCTCAGAGCCAAGAACAGCCTGCCGCAGGTCAGGACCGGCGGCGCTCGCCGGAAAAGGCGGCATCTCCAGCTTGCCTGCAGGGGTAATCATTCTTCCCCCGGCAAACAGGTCTTCGATCCGCCCGTAGTAGAGGGATTGTTGTCCGCTTGATCGTGTGGCGATCCATCCGCCCAGGGTTGAGTATTCGAAGGACTGGGGAAAGTGGCCGAGGGTATAGCCGTGGGCCCGCAACTGGGCTTCAAGGTGGGGGCCGGTCACCCCGGCCTCAAAGGTGGCGATGCGGCTGGCCTCATCCAGCCTGGACATCCGGCGCAGCCTCTCCAGGTTAACGGTCAGGACAGGATGATCTTCAGGCGGCGGGTTGATGTGCCCGACGACACTCGTCCCTCCGCCATAGGGGATCAGCCAGGTTCCCGTTTCTTTTGCATAAGCGACGATTTTTTCCACGTCCCCTTCTGAGGTGGGCTGGGCCACGCCGTCGGGAAAGCGGTCGATCGCGCCGAACCGGAGGGCGATCCAGTCGGGGAGCGATTGTCCGCGGGCATGGCGAAGCCTTAAGTCCAGGTCGCGGCTGACGAGCGGATGATCGGGCAGGCGAGAGGGAGGGACGCGCCGGACAAGATCCTCAAAACGCGCCGAAGGTCCGGGTTGAGCGGGACCGATGACTTCGGCAAGATACTCCTGAGCGGAGGAAGGCACAGGATAATCGATCTCGTCGCTTCCCCAACCGTTCCAACGTTTCAAGGGGCACCCTCCAAGATATAAATACATGCAGTCCAAGC
>CAZKEW010000011.1:0-22521 GCA_964551885.1 uncultured Eubacteriales bacterium | reverse complement strand
CCTACGTTGAAGTTCTTAATGCTTTCTCTGACCCGCCGGCTGAATTCCGGAGCGCTCCCCTTTAGGTCTGGAATGAGCGCGTGACAAAAGAGCAGATCGAGACGCAGCTTGCGGATTTTAGAGCCCATGGCATCGGCGGTGTTTTCATCCATCCCCGGCCGGGCTCCTTCCAGCGCGGCGCAGAAGGCGGGTATCCGGCCGGCTCCAAATACTCCGTCGTCGGCTACGGCCTTTTCGATGATTTTAAAATTGTGGTCCGGAGTAAGGAATAACAGAGAAAAATGAATCTTGTGCTGTCTCTCATTATCATCGCTATCTCGGCTGTTTTCGCCATCTACGGCAAATACAAAAAGCAAAGATTTATCCACTATGCCTTCAAGCCATTGACGATGATCATGATCATCTCTTTGGCCTGGGAGAGAATGATGGCCTCTCCCTCTGCTTATTCTTACTTGATCCTCTCTGGGCTAGGCCTTTCTCTTTTGGGGGACATTCTTGTCATGCTGCCTGGAAATAAGTTTATTAAACAAGGCCTATCGGCCTTCTTAGTCGGCTACCTCCTTTATATCCTGGCCTTTAGCCGGAATATCCGGATTGTATCCTTCCTTCCCTTTATGTTGATATTGGCGCTCGGGGCAGTCGTTTATCTTTACCTTTATGGCAGGCTGGATAAAATGCGCGTCCCGGTCCTTATCTATGTTTTCGTTATCTCTATCATGGCCTGGCTGGCAATCAACAGGTATCTCAACTTCCTTGATCAAAAGAGTCTTTTTGTCATGGTGGGCGGCATCTTGCTCCTCTACTCTGAATCAATCTGGGGGATCAATAAATTCAGGAAACAGTTCTGGTTTGCGGAGATATTAATTTTGGGAACTTATTTCCCGGCCCAGCTCCTTTTCGCCCTCTCCATCTGATTTACTCAATGTGCGTCCTTTCGGTGATGGCGACAAGCCATTTATGAAGAGGGGCCAAGGGCTTATATTTTTCAAAGCAGTAATCGACAAGGTCAGCGCTATAAAGCTCCTTGGGAATATCCGTATCTCGGCCCGCAGGCAGGCCATTGTGTAAGAGTAGTTCAGCATTCGGGTGAGAGCGGTCAAACCCGGCCGGTACCCTCTTGTAATGCTTGCCCCCCAGTTCACATTCTCCCATCTTTGAAATATTCTTGACAATTTGTGCCAGCTCTTTGCCGAACTTAGAGTGGACGACGGCTCGCCTGTAGCGGTCAAGAAGCCTGTCCGGAAACATGTAGATTCCGACACCAAGAAGCAATTTCGGGGGCTCGAGATGAAAATAGAAACCAGAGCACTCCATCCGCGAGCGGCTGCCCTCCCAGAAAAAGATTCCCAAATTGGTCTTATAAGGCGACTGATCTAAGCTGAAACGGGTATCCCTGTTGATGCGAAAAAGAGATTTATTGACCTTCGGGGCGGCGATGATATTGGGCGATATCGTTCTCAAGCGCGAACCCATGGCCCTGACAAATGCTTTGGCCGGCTCCATCACCTGAACCTCGTATATGTCTCTGTGACGCTCAAACCAATCTTTGTTGTTGTTTTTTTTGAGGTTTTTGAAAAAATCGATGGTCTCCTTGGAAAACCCTTGGAAAATCGTTTCTTCTGGCATCGTTGCCTCCGGATTATTCTATTATTATACCTAAGGAAGAAATTTCAAAAATAGGCTAAGGTTGACACGCCCAGGTTCCTGAGATATAAATTTTTTTCCATGATGAGGTGAAAAGCATGACCGGGAAAGTTGGCTTTGACAATGAGGGCTATTTGGCTGAACAGACCAATGCCATTCTTGAGAGAGTGAGGAAATTCCGTAACAAACTTTATCTCGAATTCGGCGGGAAGCTCCTTTATGACTTTCATGCCTCCCGCGTCCTTCCGGGCTATGACCCCAACGTCAAGATGCGGCTCATCCAAAACCTGAAGAATCAGGCTGACGTCCTTCTCTGCATCTATGCGGGCGATATTGAAAAGAGGAAAGTAAGGGCAGATTTCGGCATCACCTATGATGTCGACGCGCTCAAGCTCATCGATGACCTGGCCGAATGGGAGATCGGGGTTCTTGGGGTTGTCATTACCCGGTTTGATAATCAGGCTTCAGCCAAGGTTTTTAAAAATAAGCTGGAACGGCGGGGGATCAGGGTTTACACCCACAGCTACACGAAAGGATATCCCACGGATATTGACCTGATCGTCAGCGACGAAGGCTATGGCGCCAACGAATATATCGAGACGAAAAATCCCCTTGTCATCGTTACAGGGCCCGGCCCGGGAAGCGGCAAATTGGCCACCTGCCTTTCTCAGCTCTACCATGACAACAAGCGGGGTCTCGAATCGGGTTTTGCCAAATTCGAAACTTTTCCCATCTGGAATTTGCCCCTCAAACATCCGGTCAATATCGCCTATGAGGCAGCCACGGCGGATATCGGAGATTTCAATTTAGTCGACCCTTTTCATCTGGAGGCTTATGCGGTCTCGGCAGTAAATTACAACCGTGACGTTGAGGTCTTCCCCGTGCTCAGAAGAATATTGGAAAGGATCACAGGAGAGGCGTCTGTTTATAATTCTCCAACGGATATGAGCGTCAATTGCGCGGGTTTGGCCGTCACCGATGATGCGGTCATCCGGAATGCTGCAAAGCAGGAATTGATCAGAAGATTTTTTCGGTACAGGTGCGAATATGCTATGGGTTTTATCGACAAAGAGACGGTTCAGAGGTCAGAGCTCCTGATGGAAGAGCTTGGGGTCAAGCCCGAAGACCGCAACGTGGTTGAGCCGGCCAGACGCGCGGCCGAAGAAGCGCGGGAGACCGGGAAGGGAAACAAGGGAGTCTTTTGTGGGGCCGCCATTGAGCTCAAGGACGGCTCCATTGTCGCGGGAAAGAATTCACCCCTCATGCACGCAGCCTCCAGTTTGATCCTCAATGCCGTCAAAAAATTGGCAGAAATCCCCGACAAAATTCATCTTTTATCACCTGCCATAATCAACTCGGTGGGAAACCTCAAGGAAAATATCCTCGGTGCCAAAACTGTAAGCCTGGATGTGGCTGAAGTTTTGATCAGTCTGAGCATCAATGCTTCGACAAATCCCACGGCTGAGTTGGCCCTGGAAAAATTGAATGAGCTCCGGGGCTGCGAAGTCCACCTGACGCATATTCCCACACCGGGCGATGAAGCTGGCCTGCGGAGGCTGGGAGTCAACCTGACCAGCGACCCCAATTTTTCGGGCAAGAATCTATTTGTGGCTTGAGCCGTTCGACAAAAAGTATTGATATCTTCAATCGAAGCCTTGACTATTTTGAGGAGGAAGGGTCTATGAGCAAAAAAAACAGAAGGATGCTTTTGCTCTTGTTTACGACAATTATGATGATCTCGGGAAGCCTTTCAGCAGAGCAGGTTTCAAAGGAAACGAACGAATGCCGTCTGCGTTTTGGTGTGGTCTTCCCTGAAGAGCGGTCGAAGGCGCCGCTCGATGGCCGCTTGCTGCTTCTTATCTCTGCCGATGGCGCCCGTGAGCCGCGCTTCCAGGTTAGCGACGGCCCGAAAACTCAGCTTATCTTCGGGATTAATGTGGACGGGCTCAAGCCTCAAGAAGCTGCTATATTTGACAAGAATGTCTTTGGCTATCCCTTAAAAAGCAGCGCTGATATCCCGGATGGAGAATATTATGTCCAAGCGCTTCTCCACCGCTACGAGACGTTTCACCGCGCCGACGGCCCTACGGTCAAGCTTCCCATGGACAGGGGAGAGGGCCAGCAGTGGAACCGCGCTCCGGGCAATCTCTACAGCACGCCGCGGAAAATATTCATTGATCCCCAAAAAGATGACCTGATCAAGATCGTCCTTGACCAGGAAATTCCGGCCATCCCTGAGCCGGAAGAAACAAAATATATCAAGCATGTCAAAATTCAGAGCAAGCTCCTGAGCAAGTTCTGGGGCCGGCCGATGTATCTCGGCGCCCAGGTGCTCCTGCCCGAGGGATTTGAGAAGCATCCCGAGGCGCGCTATCCGCTGATCATCTTTCACGGCCATTTTCCTTACACGTTCAGCGGGTTCCGGGAAATGCCACCCGATCCCAACCTCAAGCCAGAGTACAGCGAGAGGTTCAAGATAGAGGGATACAACAAGATTGTTGAGGAATATGCCTATGAATTTTATAAATATTGGATTGCCCCGGATACGCCGCGCTTTTTGATCATCGAAATCCAGCATGCCAACCCTTATTATGACGATTCTTACGCTGTCAATTCCGCAAACCTGGGTCCTTATGGGGACGCCATCACCTATGAGCTCATTCCATATATCGAGAAGAAATTTCGCGGAATCGGGCAGGGCTGGACCCGGTTCCTCTATGGCGGGTCGACAGGCGGCTGGGAAGCCCTGGGGGCGCAGGTGTTTTATCCGGATGAATACAACGGCTGCTGGGCGGCCTGCCCCGACCCGATTGATTTCCGCGCCTACACTATCGTCAATATCTACGAGCACAAGAACGCCTATTATGTAGACAGTTGCTGGAAGAGGACACCGCGGCCAGGACAGAGGAATTATCTCGGGGAAGTAAGTTGTACGCTTGAAGAATCCAATCATCGCGAGCTTGCCCTGGGGACAAATTCCCGCTCCGGCGACCAGTATGATATCTGGCAGGCCGTATTTTCGCCCGTGGGCGAAGACGGCTACCCCAAGCCCATCTGGGACAAGCTGACCGGCGAGATCGACCATTCTGTGGCTGAATATTGGCGGGAGCACTATGATCTTCGTTATATCCTCGAGAGGGATTGGAAAACGCTTGGCCCCAAGCTCAAAGGGAAGATTCATATCTACTGTGGGGATATGGATAATTTTTATCTGAACAACGCCGTCTATCTGATGGAAGATTTCCTGAAAAGCACGAAAGACCCTTACTATGACGGGGAGGTGGACTACGGAGACAGGGCCGAGCACTGCTGGAACGGCGACCATACCCGGCCGAATTATATCTCGCGGCTGTGCTATCACCAGATGCATATTCCCAAGATTATGGAGAGAATCCAGAAGTCGGCACCGCCGGGAGCCGATTTGACGAGCTGGCGGTATTGATTCACAACGTTTTTATATCTAATATTTAGAGAGATAAAGAGCGCTGGCTTTTCGCCGCGGACAAAAAAGAGAGGCAGAGGATGGACGAAAAAGGCTCTGACGCAACGGGAAAACATAGAGCATACTACTATTCTCCGATAGGAACGATAGAAATAGCAGGAACTAAACGAGGCATCACTTTCTTAACTTTTTCCAAATCCAAACCGGCCAAAGCGTCTCCTGTCCCTCCCTGTTTGAAAGACGTCGTCAAGCAGATGGATGAATATTTCGAGGGGAAAAGAAAGGAATTCACGCTGAGGCTGATTCTTCAAGGCACAGATTTCCAGAAGAAAGTATGGCGCGAATTGATGAAGATTCCATACGGAAAGACTGCCTCGTACCGAAACGTCGCTGAAGCTATCGGCAGGAAAAAGGCGGTTCGGGCGGTCGGCAATGCCAACCGGCTCAATAATATCGCCATTATCATTCCTTGTCACCGGGTGATCGGTAGCAGCGGGAAGCTTGTCGGCTACGGCGGAGGGCTATGGAGGAAAAAGAGGCTCTTGAAGCATGAGCAAAAATTTAGCGCCGACAAGGAAAAAAGAAAATAGAAAGGAGCATCAAAATGGAGAAAAAAACAGGCCACTATCTCGGCACAGAGATTGATGAAAAGTGGTGGAAGCGTTACCGGAAGGATAGGTTTTTTGCCCGGGGCAACGGAGAGTACTGGCACGATGAGCAAGGGTTTTATTTTTTAAGGTATCTAACCAAAGAGCCTCTGTTTATTCCCTTTGAATCCATCCTGGAGATAAAATCAGGAAAATGGCACTCCGGAAGATGGTCGGCAGGGGTGGAAATTCTTAAAATTATCTGGAACAAAGAGGGCTGGCGGTTGAGCTCTGGATTTCGTGTTTCTGTAAAAAAGGAAGAAACAGACCGGCTCAAAGAGATCTTGAAGGAGAAAATAAAATCTCAAGAAAAGAGGAGGGAAGACACATGAAAGCAAAACTCTGGGCTTTGTTGGCCTGCGGCCTGATGATTTTGGGGATGATGGGATGTTCCAAGCCGTCCTCAAAAGACGTGGAGCTCAAAAGATTTTCTCTCGACAGCTTCGAGGGCGTGATCACGCAGTCAGGTGTGGAGATCGACCCTCAAGTGAAGAAAGAAGGCCAAGGCTCTCTCCGGATTACAGTCACGGAGCCGTCGGTTATCCGGCTCTTTGAAGTCGGAGATATCGATATCGAGGATGGCGCTTTGATTTATCAGGCCAAGCTCCGGACAGAAAACGCTCAGGGCAATGTTTACCTGGAGATGTGGTGCTACTTCGAAGGCAAAGGAGAATTTTTCTCCCGAGGTCTTCAAGCTCCTCTCAAAGGAACGATTGATTGGACATCAGAAGAGATTCCTTTCTTTCTCAAGACAGGAGAAAATCCGGATAATGTGAAGCTCAACGTAGTCAGCGAAGGTCCGGCTACGATCTGGATAGACAATATCCGGCTTCTGAAGAGGGTAAAATAGGAAGGGATGAAAACAGTAGACTATTGGATACGGAAACTGAATCTGGTCAGACATCCTGAAGGCGGGTATTACAGGGAAGTTTATCGCTCTGCTGAAGAGATATCTGAAGAGGCTTTGCCGCGCCGATATGATGGACCGAGGGTTTTTTCGACAGCTATCTATTATTTGCTCTCGGGAGATGAAGTTTCTTTTTTTCACCGGGTCAAATCTGATGAAATCTGGCACTTTTATCAGGGAAGTTATCTTTCTCTTTATGTGATAAGCCCGGCCGGTAAGCTCAGCGAAATCCGACTCGGCAGGGATTTTGAGGCTGGGCAGGTTTTTCAAGCTGTTGTCCCGGCTGGGCACTGGTTCGGGGCTGCAGTCGGTGAATCAAATTCTTTTTCGCTTGTGGGCTGCACCGTCGCTCCGGGTTTTGATTTCCGCGATTTCGAGCTCGGCCAAAGAAAAGAATTGCTAGCCCTTTATCCACAACATCAAGCGATTATAAAAAAGCTGACAAGGACATAAGGTCCAAAAAAGAGAACTGGTCCATTCTGGTCTCTTTAAAGAAGGACTTATTGAGGCTATAATTAAAGTTGCTGCCTCAAAGAAAAATGACGAACTACGATTTTTGCTTGGCCTGGAACTGGGAATATGATGCCGATTTCGCCGGGATTCTTGAGCAGGCTTGCCTGGCGCGCGGCCTTCGCTTTTTCCAGGTCACACCCGACAATCTCTTGAACACGCTTGAAGCTCTGGAGAGAAGCCAGCTAAGCTTCTTAGCTCTCCTTGACCGAGCTTCGGAGGCTGATCCGCGCTTCCTGCCTCTTGTCAGGTGGGCCAGCGGCCATGGGGTTTATCGCTTCGACCCCCATGAACGGGCTGCCCAGGCAATGAACAAAGCCACGATGCACCTTGAATTCATAACGGCCGGCATCCACACGCCTTACACAATCATCCTGCCTCCTTATGACGAGCAGCCGAATCTGCTGCCTTTAGACCTTAGCCCTCTCGGCGATCGGTTTACCATCAAGCCCGCTCATGGAGGGGGAGGGGAGGGAGTGGTTATCGAAGCCACATCTTTGGAGCAGGTGCTTCAAGCCAGGCAGGAATATCCACATGATTATTACCTTCTCCAGGCCCATATCGTGCCGGCTCATTTGGGCGGCCGTCCAGCCTGGTTTCGCGTCATTTACTGCGGAGAGAGAATTTATCCCTGCTGGTGGGACATAAATACGCATGTGTATGTACCCATCACGGAGGAAGAGGAACACACGTTCGGGCTAACGCCGTTATATGCAACCACTTATTCGATCGCCCGTGTCTGCAAGCTGGACATCTTCAGCACCGAGATCGCCTTGACCTCGGCCGGGCTGTTTGTTGCTGTCGATTATGTCAATGACCAGATTGACCTGCGTCTTAAGTCTAATACTTATGATGGGGTTCCAGATGAAATTGTCCACAGCATCGCCGAGCGGCTGGTCGAGCTGGCCCTGACTCATACCCCTGTCCAATCAAGCTAAGAATTGACTTTAGTCAAGGCAACGTTTGATTCTTTTATGTTAAGAGGGATATTGCAAAAAAGTATATCTGGAGGTTATCTGATGAAGACAAGAAAAATTCGAGACCGTATCTCCTGGCTTGGAGCGATTGACTGGGACAGGCGGCTTTTTGACTCCTTAATCCCCCTTCCAGACGGAACGAGTTACAATGCCTATCTTATCCAAGGGAGCGAAAAAATTGTCCTTGTGGATAGCGTCGATCCCACGATGGTCGATGTTCTTTTATCTCAGTTGCAGGATGTTCCGCAAATTGATTTTGTCATTTCTCATCACGCCGAACAAGATCACTCGGGAGCTATACCGCATGTGCTTGAAAAATACAAAAAAGCCAAGGTCTTGGCCACCCCTCAGGCAAAGGGAATGCTCATGGACCTCTTGCCCATTCCTGAGGAGAGAATTGTCACCGTAAAAGACGGAGAGGAGCTTTCTCTTGGCGGCAAGACCTTGGAGTTTGTCCACACTCCCTGGGTCCATTGGCCGGAGACGATGGTCACATATCTCCGGGAAGATAAAATTCTTTTTAGCTGCGATTTCTTCGGCTCTCACATCGCCACGACCGACCTCTATGTGAGGGATGAGGGAAAAGTTTATGAAGCTGCCAAGAGATATTATGCCGAGATCATGATGCCATTTCGGAAGGTCATTCAGAAGAATCTCGAGAAAGTCGAGAAGCATAAGATAGACCTTATTGCGCCAAGCCACGGTCCTCTATACGATAAGCCGGAATTCATCCTCCAGGCTTACAAGGATTGGATTTCAGAAAACCCCAAGAACATTGTGGTTATTCCCTATATCTCGATGCATGGGAGCACGGAGAAGATGGTCAGTTATCTTGTCCGCTCCCTGGCGGAGAAGGGCATCGAGGCCTATAAATTCAACCTGACCGTGACTGATATCGGCAAACTTGCCATCACGCTGGTCGATGCGGCAACGATCGTCCTCGGGACGCCCACTGTTCATGTCGGCGCTCACCCAATGGTGGCTTACGCCGCTTATCTTGCCAATATCTTGCGGCCAAAAGCAAGATTTGCTTCTATCATAGGGTCTTTCGGGTGGAGCAGTAAGGCGATCGAACAAATTGCTAACCTGATTCCCAACCTGAAAGTCGAGATCTTAAGCCCAGTGCTCAGCCAAGGCTTTCCCAAGGAGGAACATTTTAAAGCTTTGGATAATCTGGCCGAGACTATCCTCGGAAAACATAGGGAGGCCAATATCATCTGATGAGCAGAAAGCAAGGTTCAATAAAAGCGGAACTAGCCGCATCTTCGAGCTTTTTCAGATGCTTGGGGACAAAAGCCGTTTGACTCTCCTCTCTGATCATAATAGTATTATCAAGTGCAAAAAATCATGCGAGGGACGGCTAGGAGAAGAAAAAAGACAACTTTTTTGATTTTTCTTTTGCTGATTTCTTTCGTTACCGTATTTCCCCAGGAAACAGAGGACAGGGCACCTATTCTCGCCGAGATTCAGCGGGCTGGCGGGCTTAAAGAACATCCAGATGCCAACGCCCTCATCATCTTTGAGACCTATAACGTTGTTTTCGAGGAAAGCGGCGAGTTCACAGCCACAGAGCATATACTCATCAAGATCTTGACAGACAAGGGTAAACAGATGTTCGCCACCAGGAAGCTGCCTTACCACCGGAGATATTCCACAGTCAACGTGCTCCGGGCCCGGGTGATCAAGCAGGATGGAAGGGTTGTCCAGGTTTCCCAGGAAGCCATGAAAGACGGGACCATGGAGGAAACTCAGCAGATCAATATTTTTGAGGAGAATTTCCGGAGGATAAGCATTAGCTTTCCCGGAGTCGAACTGGGCGACTCCATCGAGACCCTCGTCGAGACCAAATCAAAACCTTTGATTAAGGGGCATTACAACGACGTTATCCTCTTCCAGGTTTTTGAGCCGATCCTGAGGAAGGAGGCCACGATTGAAGGTCCTGCCTCGCTGCTCTTAAATCATGTGGTGAAAAACGGCAGCCTTGAATTCTCAAAAGAGGAAAAAGGTGACCGGATTGTTTACCGCTGGAAGGCCGCAAATTCGCCGAAAATCGAACAAGAATTGGGCATGGTTCCTCTCACCGATGTAACCCTCAAAGTCATTGCCGGCACATTCAAAAATTGGCAGGAGCTTTCCAAGTACGGGGATAGCCTCAACGTGGGGAAGGTGGATTCAAACGAGGCCTTGAAGGCAAAGGTGGCGGAGCTCACCAAGGATTGTCAAACAGACGAGGAAAAGATACTGGCTATTTTCCACTACATCTCCCGCAAGGTCCGCTACATGGGCTCTTCCATGGACCTGGGCGCTTTCATCGAGCCCCATCAGGCCACCTACACCTTCGAAAAGCAGTACGGCGTCTGCCGGGATAAATCCATTCTGATGATGGCTATGCTCAAGGAAATCGGCATTAAAGCTTACGATGCCCTGATCAATGTTTCTCAGAAGACAGAGCCCGAGATCCCGATCATCTTCTTCGAGCATGCTATCTGCGGAGTTGTCTTAAAAGACGGACGTTTGGTTTATATGGACCCGACGCTTGAGCTCAGCTCGGGTTTTGGAGAAACCTATGTTGGAGGCCGCTGCGTGCTTCTTCTGGATGAAGAGGGCAAAGATCTCATCAAGCTTCCTCCCGTCCCGGCTGAAAAAAGCCTCGGCTCGATTACCGGCGAGACAAAAGTCCTTGCCGACGGCAGCATCGAAGGGAAAGTCAAAATCACCGGAAAAGGGTTTTATGACTTCGTCCTGCGGAGCATCGCCAAGCAGGTCCCCTCTTTTCAGCTGCCCATGATCTGGCAACAGCTCGGCCAGAACCTGGCGACGACGATAAAAATTGAGAATCTCAAGGCTTCAGATTTTGCCGATTTGGCCAAACCTTACGAAATCGGTTTTGACTTCAGAGCTCAGGATTATGTGGTCGATGTCGGCAAGCTCACGATGTTTAAGATTCCTTTTTCCACCCAGGCTTTTGACCTGATCTCGCTTGGCATTTTCCAGATCCTCGCCGACAGGGAAGAGAGAAAATATCCCGTCTTTCTTTTTTCGACACGGGGCTGCCGTGAGGAGGAAATGATCACTATTCCTCAAGGCTATAAGGTCCGGGCTGTTCCCGATCCCATCCAGATCAGGGAAGGGCCGGTGTCTTTGACGCTGACGACATCGATGGAGGGAGACAAGATTCTCTTTTCCAGCGACTTCCGGATCGAAGAACCGACGCTTGATTCGAAAGGGTACCGGAGCTTGAGAAAAGTTGTGAAAGGACTGAGAAGGTTCCAGAAAGCGATGGTCATCCTTGAGAAGAGCGAAGGAGAGGGAAAAGGAGGGCTGCAATGAAAAAGTTCGTCGCTCTGAGTCTTGTTTTATTAATTTTCTTCTTTTCCTCTATATTTGCCCAGGAAAGAATCGAGGATATCGTCAAGAGCGCTCCTTCACGGGGCAAATATCCTGACTCGAGCGCTGTTGTCATCCGTGCGGCCCAGATATTCACTCTGGATAAAAGCGCGAAGAAAACCGAAGAATATTTCCGTGCTTTGGAAGTTTTTACCCTGACGGGCAGAGAAAAGTTCAGCGATTTTCGGATTCCGTTTGACAAAAACACAGAGAAAGTGGAGATCCTCCTGGCCAAAACATTTAAGCCTGATTCCTCTTCGGTGGATGTGGAACAAAAAGCGATCAATGATGTCACTCCGCCGGCGCTGGCCGATGCCGATATGTATGCCAATATTCTCCACCGGGTGCTTTCCTTTCCTTCCGTTGACCCGGGTTCGGTCCTGGCCGTTCAGTACAAAAAGGAAAAAGAAAATGCGGGGAATATTGACGGCGTCGCGCTTTTTCAGTTTGATGAACCGATGGCCAAGAAAGAGTTGAAGGTCGTCATCCCCCAAGAAAAATCCCTGAAATACAAAATCATTGGTTTGAAGACGGGATTTGTAGAGGAGACAGCGGGTGCCGAAAAGATTTACAGCCTCGTTTCTGCGGATTCTCCCCAGATAAAGCCGGAGGAGTATATGCCTCCGTTGGGAGAACTCGCCTCCCGGGTCGTTTTCAGCACTTTCAAAGACTGGGAGGAGGCCTCCCACGATTTTTCTGAATCATTTTATAAAGCGGCAAATCCTACTGAAGAGGTCAAAAAAACAACAGAAAAGATTGTGAGAGGCGCCTTATCACGGGACGAAAAGATAAAGAAGATTTTCTTTTTTGTCGCCAGGGAAATCAGGAATATTCGCTTCAATTTCGGCGAGGGAGGCTATGATGTTCATGCTGCCGAAACCGTGTTGAAAAACAGATATGGAGATTGGAAGGACAAAAGCGCTCTTCTCGTTTCCATGCTGAAGTCCGCCGGAATTTCGTCCTATCCCGTGCTTGTCAATTCTCGCTCTATTTCCCCGGAAGAGGATATCCCCACGCTCGAGCAGTTTGACGCCATCCTCGTCTGTGTTGCGGGAGGCCGAAAAGACAATGATCTTTTTTTAAATCCATTGGCCGATGATTCCGTCTTTGGATATTTCCTGGAGGGGAAAGAATCGCGAGGGCTGCTGGTGAAGCCCCAGGGCATCGAGTTTACGCCCGTTCGCTGCCTTCCTGAGGCGGAGAGCATCTTGAAAAACGAAGTTTCCGGCGAGATCGATGGAGAAGGCGGCATCCGGGGAAAGATGTCCTCAGAGCTTTCCGGGCTATTTGATAAGAGGGCAAGGAAACAGCTCAAAGATAAGACTGGGAAAGAGCTTGATGTGTTTTATTCAGAATCCATCAACAAGATTTGTGAGGACGGGAAAGCCCTGAAGAATCATCTGACCGACCCCAAGGACCTGTCGCAAAAGATAAAGATCGCCCAGGAGTTCAGCGGAAAGAACTTCGGCATATTTCAAGGGGAAATCATGCTCATCACCGTTCCCCAAGTTCCTTATGCTTTTTCAGACCTTCCTGCCACCCCCAGCCTGGCCAAACGGCAGTATCCTTTCCGTATGGCCGGGGAGTCAGAGGTTATTTCGATAGTGACACTTAAAATTCCTGCGGGCTTTAAGCCTCTTTATTTCCCTGAATCTTACTCATTCCAGAAAGACTATGGCGATTTTTCTTTTTCTTCAGCCTACTATGCTGATCAATCTGTGGTGGCCATCAAGAAAACATTTTTGTTCAAGAAAAGAGAGGTTCCCTTTGACCAGTATGAGGAGTTCAAAAAGATTATGGACTCGTTTGGAATCCCCAAAAATACGCTGCTTCTCCTCGAGAAAAAATAGGCATTGGGTCTTCTTTTTTAGTTATGCCGGCCAAGATTCTGACTGAAATCCACGAGGAGTCCCAAGATTTCTTGATGGCTGAGGAGAGTTCCGTCCTGCGGGGAGTCGATGATCCGGTAGTTAAAGAAGGGACAGTTTCCGTCATACCAACGGAAAGTGAAGGGCTTGCCTAAAGCTTCTCTTTTTTGGGCTTCATGGCGGTTGAGAAGGTCGCCAAAACCTTTGAGGTAGATCCCTTTCTCAGGGTCCACGCCAAGAATATACCTCTGGTTTCCAAAGTTCGTCACCAACAAGGTAAATCCGCCTCCCAAAGAAGATTGGCTCGTGTCCCGGCGCGCCCACTCTTTGAGGAGAAAGCTGCTGGGATTCTTGACGATCAGCGCATCGACTTTTCTTTTGCCTTTTCCCTGAGAGAGAGGTAAATCGAGTGTGAGCTTCTGCGCCCGGCTGACGTCATCGAGGTAATGGAAGTAATCTCCCTCCACTTTTCTCATCGCTCTCTCATAGCGCTCGATTCCGGAAAAAAGCACCCGGTTTTTCTCGATGTCGTATCCTTCTTCTGTTTTGGCGTATAAAAATCGCATGAACTTTATTCCTTCTTGAGTCCTCTCCCGGTTGATTTCGGCTTCTTCTTTCTTTGCCCCGGCAAAGAGCGCCCTGAGAATAGAGTAGGGGGTTGCCGCCAAGTCGATCTCTTTAGGAAGAGAAGCGGAGTCCACCATCTTGGCATATCGGGCGATTTTTTCCATCGAGGAGTCAACCTTCCTGATTTCGAGCAGCTTGAGGGTCAGAAAGATAGAGGAAAGCGCATCAAAGTCGGGAAGCCGGTGGGTGATAATCCGGAGCTTCTCAGGAATCTTGATATGGTCGAGCACGAGATGGGGATACTTGGCGATGAGAGAGGCGGTGCATTCGGGCTCTGCGTCGAGGTGATGGTGATCAATGATGCCAGGGACAGTCTTCATCCCCACATCAAGGACGATGGTGTCAGGCTGCGGCGCGAGATTCTCTCCGTAGTGGACGAATTCGTAAATCACTTCCATTGACGATCAGGCCTTTTTTAGGCCGTGTCCCGATAACTGCTTATTTTTTTCCTCTAAGAAACGGACAATTTTTGCGCTCCCCGAAGGAAAGGGATATTGCTTCAGGGCCCGAAGAGTCACCCATCGATGAGTATTTTTCTTGAGCTTGGGCTGATTCTTGAAGGCACATGCAAAAGCATAAAGAGTGACCTGGAACTGGGTATAAGCGTGCCGGACTTTAAGGAATAATTTCTCGTCTTTGACTTCCGCTCCAAGCTCCTCTTTCAACTCGCGGCGCAGCGCTTCTTCGAGCGTCTCTCCCTCTTTTCTTTTGCCGCCGGGGAATTCCCAGAGGTCTGCCAGGAGTCCTGGGGACGGCCTTTTATGGATTAAGTACTTCCCGTCCTTCTTGATAATGCCGATGACGGCCTCTATCTTTTGATAGCTTCGCTTCTTAGGAGATGTAATGATTTCCTGTTGCCCCCTTTCATAAGCCAGGCAGAAACGCTGGAGAGGGCAGAGGAGGCAGCGCGGGTTTTTAGGTTTGCAGACCAAAGCGCCGACTTCCATCATGGCTTGATTGAACTCGCCGGCATTTTTCTTCGGCAGAAGTGTCGCCAGGTACTGAAGAAGATTTTTATCGTCGCGGGGTCTGAGAGCTTTTTTGATGCCGGCTAGCCTAAGCAGAATTCGGCGGACATTGGCATCCAGAACGGGGTAAGGTTTGCCGTAGGCGATGCTGAGGACGGACGCTGATGTATAAGGGCCAAAACCAGGCAGGCCCATGAGGTCTTCGTATCTTTGAGGAAGATAGCCCGCATGTTTTTCGCTGATGATCTTGGCGGCACGGTGCAAATTTCTGGCGCGCTGGTAGTAACCCAGCCCTTCCCAAGCTTTAAGCACTTTTGGCAACGGGGCCTGGGCCAGCGTTAGGATGTCGGGGAACAGCTCGAGCCACTTCTGATAATAGGAGATAACGGCCGGCACCGTGGTCTGCTGGAGCATTACCTCCGAGACCCAAATTCTGTAAGGATCAGGGGTCTTTCTCCAGGGGAGCTTCCGGTAATGAGACCTGTACCAACCAAGCAGCGCCCTTAAAAAGTTCCTGTTTTCTCTCTTATTCATGCTATTTTAGTGAATATTTCCGCAAATTGGAAAAGACATATCCGGGATGGTCGAAGCGACCATCCCGGATATGTCCACCTCAAAGACCTCCGGGCCGGAAGAGGCCTTATTTCTTTTCCTCCTTTTTATCATCCGGCTTTTCCATCTTCCAGTCTTTCGCTTCTTTGGGGAAATCGTCCAAAAAAGAGGAATCAACACGGAAGAAATAATCCAGCTTCGGGTTCCTCACCACAACCTGCTTTTTCTCTTTGTCTTCGGTGCCGACGAAGACTTGAAATTGCTTTTCTTTTTCCTGTTCTTTTGTCCAAACCGTGACCTCTGCTTGCGGTTGGGCCAGCCCATACTCCTGAAGGTTCGCCGGGGAATCAATAAACTCGCTGGCCTCTAAGCTCTCTATTCTGCGGAGAAAAGTCTCTATCTTTGATTTGTCGGCCTCTTCTTTCGCCGCCGATTCCGAGACCCATTTATCTTCCATGTCTTTGATGAATGCAAGAGCGAGATCGCCCTTCTTGAGATGAAGCTTTTGGGCTTCCCAGCTGTAGAAAGCGACGACCTGCTTTTCCCTCAAATCCTCTATCTTCTTCTCGATATCTGTGAGAACCTGTCCCTCGGCATCTAAGATTTTTGTGGAGAGAGAGGTCGTGGCATAGACTTTGTCGTCCTGCTTATGGAGGAGAAAAACGAATTCCTGGTTTTTAGACGGCATAGTGAGGAAGATGACATACTCAGGGTCTTTAAGGCCGTATTTCGTGATGTCCTCTTCCTGCTTCTTTTCGGAGACAAATTCTTTGGCCTTGAGATTGGCAAGCGCCCGCAAAACATCCTCGATCCCGTTCTTCCTGGCCAGCGCATAAACGGGTTTTTCAAAGAACCATTCGTCTTCTTTTTTCTGAGCTTCCCAGGAAATGTCCTTGGCCCTCAGGTTGATGCTGTTGACGGCCGCTGTCTCAAAGGTGAAGATATCCTTTTGGCGAAAATCGAATGTCTTTTTCTCCAGCAGGCTCTTGAGATAGCTGGCAATGAGGACGATTCGTTTGTCGTCCTCTTTTTTGGCAAAAAGGGCGTTATCGAGCGGGTTTTCCATCCCGATAAGGATTTTCACCGGCTGCGGTTTATTTTTGTACCAGAGGGTGAGCTCTTTTTTAGGAATTTCATATTTGGTTATGTCTCCGCCCTCCTTCTCGACGACTCTTTCCATCTTGAGGCTCGAAAAATCCTCGGCCAGACGATTGACTTCGGTGGAATCGGCCTTCGCTTCCAGAGGTTCGGTGATGAACCATTCTCCCTTGTCATCCTTTTTGAAAGTGATCGTTCCGTCCTCTTTTTTTAGGGCGATCTTCTCCACATCAGCAGAGGGAAGGTCCACGAGCTTCTCTTCGGTTTCTTTTTTTTCCTTACTTTTCGATTCGAAGAAGAGAACGAAGGCCAGCAGGGTCACAAAAACGACCATAAGGATAATGGTTGTCTTGAATTTCATAACGACCTTCTCCTGGCCCAGACGGAAATGCCCAGGACGAGAATCACGAGGGGCAGGATGATGACCGAAAAGAAAAAGATCATCCTTCCTTGCGAGGGTGTCAGCTGGAGGGTGCGCGGGGCGGAGGTCTTGGGTTGGATGGAAATCAAGTCCGGCTCCTCGGTCAGCCAGTTGACGGTGTTGAGAAAGAGGTTGCCGTTCCCGGAAAGGCTGTGATACCTGTTGGAGACGAAGTCAGAATCCCCGAACACGGCCAGACGCCCTTCGGGTTTCGTTTCCGGTGCTCCGGGCTTTTCCTCAGGCTTCTTCTCTTCCGCTTCTTTCTTCTCCTCTGTCTTTTCAGGCTCTTCTTTCTTCTCTTCTTTCGGCTTGATGGTGGCTACGACGGCGAGAGAAATCGGGCCTTGCTTGTCCTTTTCTTTGTCGAAGGTCGCCGTTTTTTGGTCAAGCTGCCTCTCCGACCAGGAATTGGGACTTGTCTTGCCTAAACCATTGACATTTACTCCTTCGGGCTTTTGGTCGGCAATGTCCACCGAGCGGACATAAGGGAAGAAGGTGGCATAGCGGAAGTTGTTAGTAATTTCGTGGGGTTCATATTCCGTGATGACGGGCATGAAATAATCGCCCCCAAAAAGCCGGGATACTGTGTCGACAACCACATCATTTTCGACTTTGACTCCGTAATCTTGAAGGAAAGGGGTGAGACCCGGCGCTGTCTCCGGGTCAACCATGAAGAAAACCCTGCCCCCTTTGTCTAGAAAAATTTTGATGGTTTCAAGCTCATTCGGGATGAGGTCTTTCTTAGGCCCGGGGATGATGAGGAGTGAACAATCCTGCGGAAACGTTTCAGATAAAGCCAGCGTGAGTTTCTTGACCTCATAGCCGAGCTTCTGGAGCTCATCTTTGGCCGTAGAATAGCCCATTTCCTCGCTGACCTCGATGCTGCCCTCCCCGTGACCTTCGAGAAAATAAATGATCTTTTTCTTTTCTCGGGAAATTTTGATGATAGCGTTGGTGACATCTTCTTCGTTCGTCGAGGTAATGCGGTTTTCTTTATCGCCGCTCTCGAGGATCGTGGTCCCGTCCTGGGAGATGTCATAGCGCTTGACAAGTCCTGGATTTTTATCCGGGTCGATGAACTCGTATTTTATCTTATTGGAGTGATAGGCATAGATCTTGAGCAGGTTCTCCATCTTGGCCCGGCTCATGTTGCCTTCCCTGAAGAAGCTCTTGATCAAGACATCTTGCTTTAAGCTCTTCACGACCTTGATGGATTGATCGGAAAGGCTGTGGAGCTTGGATTCGGTGAAATCGAGCCTGTAGTGGTGCCGCGCGAAAAAGTAATTCAAAAGGACCAGGATGGCGAGAACGAGGACGATGATAAGCAGCAGGTTGCTGGAATAGAGGAACGATTTGCGGCTGAAGCTCCGCTTCAGGGAGGAGAGGTTGAGGATGATATAGACGGCGAGCAAAGCGACGCCAAGAATAACGATGACAAGGGCAATCGTTTTTTTGTGGGGCCAGATTCTCAGGGAAATCAAGGCCAGAAAGATCAAGGCCAGGCCGATATAGTTCAAGTATTTCTTGATGGTTTCCATGTCTTACCTCCAGCGCCTCGACTGGATCACAGAGTGGGTCAGGAAGAGGGCGAAAAAGGCGAAGCTGAGATAATAAACTACATCCGTGGTATCGAGGATGCCGCTTGTCATGCCGTCAAAGTGCTGGAAAATGGAAAGATAGTTGAGCACGTCTTTCCACATCCCTGTGGCCGAGTAAGACGCCCAGCTCAGGATCCAGAAAAGAAGGAGAGCGCCGAACGTCAAAATCGCCGATACGATCTGGTTTTCTGTGAGGGAAGAGAAAAAGATGCCGGCGGCAATAAAGGCGGCGCCCATTAGAAAAAGGCCCAGATAGCCATTCAAGACCTGGGCGAGCTCCGGATTTCCAAAAGTAAAGGTGAAGATGGAAAGAAGGCCGGTCAGACCCAACATCGCAGCCAGGACGACGAGAGCAGCGAAGTATTTCCCCAGGATGATCTGGCCTACCTGAATCGGAGAGGTGAAGAGAAGCTCGTCCGTCCCGATCTTCTTCTCTTCCGAAAACAGGCGCATGGTCAGGAGCGGAAGCATGAGCAGAAGGATGATGCTCATGTTGTGGAAAAGAGGGGAATAGACCATCTGGTTGATATTGATCTGCTGGTAATAATAGGGATTCTGGGCCATCTGAATCGACTGAGAGTTGAACCACAAGAGGAGGCTGTAGAAAAAGAAACCGACCAGGACTAAGAAGACGAAGATAACCACGTAGGCGATAGGCGAAGTGAAGTAAGTTTTGATTTCTTTTTGGGCGATAAACCCTATGTTTCTCATTGTTCCGTTCCTCCAGAGACAATGCGAAGATAAAGGTCTTCGATATTCATGGCCATAGGCCTCATCTCCAGGAGACCCCAGCCTTTTTCCACCGCCAGCCTTGAAACGGCTTCGCGCAAGTCCATGCCCTGGCTCCATTCGATGGTGAATTCGCCGTCCTGGCGGGAGACTTTTTCCACTCCTGGGATCCCTTTGAGTGAAGAAGCCGCTTCTTCGTGGCCCTTTTTGAGCTTGAGAATGACGCCTTCTTTCTCCCTGAAGGAAGCGGTCAGTTCCTCCAAGGAGCCGGAGGCCATGAGTTTGCCCTCATTGATGATGACCACGCCATCGCACGTTTGCGTCACCTCGGCCAGGATGTGGGTCGAAAGCATGATGGTGTGCTCTCCCTTGAGGGATTTGATGAGCTGCCTGATCTCGATGATCTGGGCGGGGTCAAGACCGATGGTCGGCTCGTCCAGAATCAAGACCTCAGGGTCATGAATGAGAGCCTGGGCGATGCCGACGCGCTGTTTATACCCTCGCGATATGTTTTTGATGAGCCTGTTTTTGACAGATTCAAGGCCGCTGACTTTGAGCACTTTATCCAAGGCTTGCTTGCGCTTGAAGGAAGGGACCTGCTTGATCGCAGCCACAAAGCTCAGGTAGGCGGAAACCGTCATTTCCGGGTAGAGGGGGACAGCTTCGGGAAGATAGCCGATGACTCTTTTGGCCTCAATGGTCTGCTCAAAGACATCGAACCCGGCGACATTGGCTTTGCCATCCGTGGCGGGAAGATATCCCGTCAGGATTCTCATGGTGGTGGTTTTGCCGGCGGCGTTGGGGCCGAGCAGCCCCCAGATCTTGCCTTTTTCGACCTTGAAACTCAGGTCACTGACAGCCACGAGGTCGCCATACTTTTTGGTCAAGTGCTCAACTTCAATCATGTTTTGACCTCCTTTCTCTTTTCTTGAAAAAAAACAGGACGGCCCTCTCTCCTTACATTTTTTCCGGCAGGGGAATGCCCATAAGGAAGAGGGCTTTTTTGAGGATTTCCCTGACATAGAAAATGGTCAGGATTCTTATCTTTTTAAGATTTTTATTTTCTTCACCGAGGATGGAATAGAGATGGTAATAAGCGTTGGTCTTCTGACAGAGGTTGAAGGCGAACTTGGCCAGATGAGAGAATTCGAGGGAGAAGATGGAATTTATGACGTTTTCCTCGAACTGGGAAGCGTAAAAGACGACATCCCAGAAATCCCGCGCCTCGCCCTCCGATAAAAGACCGAGAGAAATCTCTTCTTCTCCGAGGAGAGCTTCCATCTCTTCTTTGCCGAAGCCTTCTCTCTCTCCGAGCTTCCTGAAAATGCTGTTCAACCGGACGCAGGTGTACTGGAGATAGGAGCCGGTTTCGCCCTCGAAATTCAGCGCCTCATCGAAGTCAAAAATGATCAGAGAATTCCGGGCAAATTTGAGCATGAAATAGCGCAGGGCGCCGCAGGCAATCTGACGGGCGATGGAGAGCTGGAGGTCGCGGCTAAGCTCGGGATTCCTTTTCTCGACCTCGACCAAGGCTTTTTGTTCCAGCCTGTCCAGAAGGTCATCCGCTTTAACTCCAAGTCCTTTCCTTCCCGAGACTTCGAGGAAGCTGCGGTCTTTGTCCTCTTCTCGAACCTCATAAGCCAATTCTTTGAGGCTTTTTGGCGAAAGGGCGACCATTTCGTACGAGAAATGGATTGATTTTTCCGCCTGCTCCAGATAGCCCAAGGATTTTAACCCCTGGGTGACGATTTTTTGAAGATAAGCCTGGCGGGAATCGATGACATTATAGACCCTGCTCGCCTTGCCGAAAGAAATGGAATTCTGGTTGGGAGAAATCGTCGTGATCCAGATCGTTTTTTCGCCTTCGCGGAGAAAAGGCTCGTAATAAAAATCTCTGTCGAGCAGGCCGAATTTCCAGAGCTGGTAAGCGATATCCTTTCCGACGTACGTCACGGTTCCGTCCGACCGGACGATGACTTTTTCCCTGTCCGCCTCATCCTCGACCCTCATCACCCAGCAGCCGGCATTCGCTCTTTCGGCGGAGAGATAAACGGCCTTCTTTTCTTTTAAAAGCGCAAAGGCCTTTTCCCAGAATTTGAGGCCGAGAATGCTGCTTTCGCAAGGAAGCACGTCGTAGGTGACATCGATTCGCTTCATGGTTTCGAGGTGGGCTCGGAGAACGCGGCGGGAGATGGCGTATCCTAAAGCGGCCTCAGGGTTTTTACCGTGTTCGATTTTTTTGAGGATTTCTGCCCGTCTCGCTTGGGCTTCAGGGCAGGCTTTGAGGTAGGCCGAGGTCCGGGCGTAAAGGTCCCAGCAGTAGTAATCGAATTTTTCTTCGATTTTATCGAGGTCGGAGAGACTCTTTTTCTCTAAATCCATTAACCCAAAAACGACATCCACCACCTGCACGCCGGTATCGTCGATGTAATTCTGAACTTCGACATTCTCGCCTTTATGCCTGAGGCAGCGGGCTAAAGTATCGCCCAAACAGGCATTCCGCAGATGCCCGATATGGGCTGCTTTGTTTGGGTTGATGTTGGTATGCTCGATGGTGACTTTTTTCTCTTCAGGAGACAACTCTGAGGAGCCGAGAGAATTTATCTCAGCCCTGAAAAAAGATTTCCGGTCGAGAAAGAGGTTGATGTACCCGGGGCCGGCCACTTCAGCTTTTTCCACGTCTTCGAGGCCGGAAAAATAGGGGAGGACGTCTTGAGCGATTTGGCGGGGGTTGACCTTCAAGAGTTTGGCCAGCTTGAACGGAAAGGTGAAGCTTAGATCGCCAAAGCTTTGCTGGGGAGTATAATTTATCTCCATCTCAGAGTCGGAGAGAGGATATTTGTCCTTAATTCTCGTGAGAAGTTCTTTTTTGAGTTTATTTTTGAGTTTGATCATCAGCGGTTTTTTATTATAGCAAATTTCAGGAGAAATGGGGACGGTTCTCAACGAGAACGTAAGCATCTCCGTTTCCGTGATCGAGGGGATAGAGCTCCGGTAAGGGATTCTCTCCCTTCCGACCATTGCGGAGACACTTACCTTGTTCAGGCCTCCCTTGATTGGTCAAGGGAGGTAGGAGGGATTAATATTTCCAAAATAAGAGTCCTTTAAAGTGTCCCCGTTGAAAATTTTGGCTTTCTCGGCGGCTG